>JBIQMD010000236.1:0-3983 GCA_044463725.1 Truepera radiovictrix | reverse complement strand
GTTACTACCAGCCCCAACTCCAGCCGAAACGCAAGCCACGAACCTTTGGCGCGCGTACGGCGCGTTGCACGGCTGGTTGGTCGTTGGTGAACCTTGGAGTGAGAGGTGATGTCGGGGAACGTTGCTTAGGACGCCGAGGTAGCGCAAGCCCAGCCTGAAGCAGGCTGGTGACGAGGTGGAGGGCCTCCGCGGCCGAGAACGGCTGGCGGAGGGCAGGCTAGGAGTTCACGCGAACCCAGCCGAAAACGCGAGCGGTGACTGGCGACGGTCACGCAAGTCTGCGGGCCCCTCCTGAGCAAGTCCCCTCACTCGAGCCCGTCCGGGACGAACAGCACGAGGTGCACGGCCACCAACTTGGCCTCCCCGGCCCGCTTGGCGGCCAGCGGAAACCGCGGCGCACGCGCACGTCAGCGCGTGGGGCGCCATCGCTCTCGTAGCTACGGAGGGAGATTCAGCAGATGTGTGGCATCGTTGGGTACGTGGGTGGCCGTGAGGCCGCCGGAGTGATCATCGACGGACTTGCGCGCCTCGAGTACCGCGGGTACGACTCGGCAGGCATGGCGGTGAAGGGGCACGGCGCTCCGGCGCCGCTGCAGACGGTGAAGCGCGCGGGCAAGCTGAGCGTGCTGCGCGAGGCGCTAGGCACGAGCATGCCGACCGGCAGCCTTGGCGTCGGGCACACGCGTTGGGCCACCCACGGGCGCCCCAACGACGTCAACGCCCACCCGCACCTCTCGGAAGATGGCCGCCTGGCGGTCATCCATAACGGCATCATCGAGAACTACGTGGCGCTACGCGCAGAGTTGGCGGAGCGCGGCCACGTATTCGCTTCGGAGACGGACACTGAGGTGCTCGTGCACCTCATCGAGGAAGCGTACGCGACCTCGAGCGGCAACCTGGGCGATGCCGTTCGCACGGCCCTGGGGCGCGTGCGTGGGGCGTACGCGCTCGTAGTCGCTCAGTCGGACCACGACGTGCTCGTGGCGGCACGCAACACTAGCCCCCTCGTCATCGGGCTCGGCTCGGACGAGACCTACCTCGCGTCCGACGTGCCTGCGCTGCTGCCTTACACGCGCGACGTCATCTACCTCTTCGACGGCGATGTGGCAGAGTTGAGCCGCAGCGGCGTGAGCATCACGGAGGTGGCGGGCAACCCCGTGACCCGCGAGGTCAGCCGCGTCGAGTGGGACGCGGAGGCCGCCGAGAAAGGCGGCTTCGAGCACTACATGCTCAAAGAGATCTACGAGCAGCCGACCGTGCTGCAGAACACCCTCTTCGGGCGCTTCAAGGGCAACGACGCAGACGTCGAACTCGACCTCGGCCTAGACCCCAACGCCATCGACAAGGTCGTCATCACCGCCGCCGGCACCGCCTCTTTTGCGGGCGAGGTCGGCGCCACCCTCATGCGGCGCTTGGCGCGTTTGGACGCCAAGGTCGAAGTGGCATCGGAGTTCCGCTACACCGAACCCGTCGTCGACGATCGCACACTGTGCGTCGTCGTCTCCCAGTCGGGGGAGACCATCGACACGCTAGAGGCCATGCGCGAGGCCAAGCGCCGCGGCGCCCACACCCTCGCCATCCTCAATGTGAAAGGCTCGAGCATCAGCCGCGAGGCGGACGACGTGCTCTACATCCACGCCGGGCCAGAGATCGGCGTGGCGAGCACCAAGGCTTTCCTCGGCATGGTGGCTGCCTTCGCGTTGCTAGCCCTATGGCTGGGCCGCGCCCGGCAGGAGGTCGATGACGAGAGCGCCCGCGAGTTCGTGCACGCCCTGCGCGCGCTGCCCGGCCAAGTAGAGCACGTGTTAGGTGCACGCGACGCCGTGCGCGCGATGACCGACCAGGTAGTCGGCGCCCGCAGCGCCCTCTACCTCGGCCGCGGCGTGAACGTTGCCACCGCCATGGAGGGCGCCCTCAAACTGAAGGAGATCTCGTACATTCACGCTGAGGCGTACCCGACGGGTGAGATGAAGCACGGGCCGATAGCCCTGGTGGATGAGAACTTGCCGGTGGTAGCGATAGCCACGCACTCGGCGCTGTACGACAAGACGGTCTCGAACCTGCAGGAAGTGAAGGCGCGAGATGGGCGCCTGATAGTCGTCGCCGACGAGGACGACGAGCTTATCGGTCAGCACACGCCGCACGTGCTGCGCGTGCCGCGCACGCTCGAGCTCCTCTCGCCCATCCTCAACTCGGTGCCGCTGCAGTTGCTGGCGTACGAGGTGGCGTGCAAGTTGGGCCGCGACGTCGATCAGCCGCGCAACCTGGCGAAAAGCGTTACCGTCGAGTAACCGCGCAGCGTTGTTGGCGGTTGTGCGCTTACAGGCGGGGCTCGCCTCGCAACCGAATATCATTGGCTGCGAGGCGACCCTTGTGAACACCATCGAGGACATCCGTTACTCGGTAATGCGGCACGTGGACGAGTGCGACAACGCTGCCTTGTTGGTAGAGATCGACCGCATGCTGGTAGGCGACGCGCAAGACGAGTCACTGCTCGCGCTAGACGAGGAGGACATCCGCGCGCTACTGCGTGAGCTCCTCGACGAATGACCAACCGCTGCGGCGCCGTAACCGAGGCGGCGGCGTAGTCGTTGCGGTTGCGCAGTCGCGGCGGCACCGCGGCCGCGGCGTTTGTGCGCGGCGTTAGAGGTAGCCGGCTGCCCGCAGGATGAGGTAAGCGCCAACGGCGGCCGCACCCCACAGGACGTACTTCAGGAACTTGCCGCCAGCCTGCCCGGTCCACTTGCCTAGGCTCTCGCGCGCCACGCTCGCTTCCTGCTTCTGCTGCGTTCGTTGAGCGCGGCGCAACGACTTGACGCTGCGGTTGAGGTGCCCCTTGCGGCGGTAAGCGACGCCGAGATTGTGATGGGCGTTCGAGAACTCTTCGTTCAGCTTGAGGGCCGCCTGGTAGTTCTCGATGGCGTCGTCGACGCGGCCCTGTTCTAGTGCGACGTTGCCTAGGTTGGTAAGGGCCCGGTAATGCTTGGGGTCGATGGCGACTGCCGCCTCGAAGTTGGCCTTGGCGGCGTCTAGGTTCGAGTCGTAGATCTGCACCGTGCCCAACTGTGTGAGGTACTCGGCGGGGAACCAGTTCGTTTCCGGCAGGCCCTTGAGGACGTCGGCGGCCGCGTCGGGGTCGCGCTTGTCTAGTTGCGCTGCGCTTGCCTGCAGGACCTTGAGCTGCTCCTCGAGTTCCGGCCACGGTACGAGCTCGACCGGGTTCTCCAGGCGCGTCAGGCGGTCTATCGCCTTGCCGAAAGAGCGCTCGTGCACGAGCTCTTCGACGTCTGCTAGGGCGGCGAGCGCCGCCTTCGTGCCCTGCTCGTCTCCGCCAGTGATCAGGTACGCCTGGCGGGCGGCTACGAAGCGCCGCTGCCGCAGTGACTCGCGCCAATCGGGCGCGGACGGGGTGGGGGTGTCAGCTGTCACGTCCAAGACCGTAGCACGCTCTCGTACAGCTCGGAATAGGCCGTCGCCGACGCATGCCAAGAGTTGTCGGCCGCCATGCCAGCTGCCTGCATCTTGCGCCAAGCCGGGGTGCCGAACGCCGCCCTTGCGTGCGCGGCCGCGCCGAGCAGGTCGGGCGTCGTCGGCCGCTCGAAGGTGAAGCCCGTCTTGCCATGCACCACGGTGTCCTTCAGCCCACCGGTGGCGTGAACTAGCGGCAGCGTGCCGTAACGCATGGCGATCATCTGCGCCAACCCGCACGGCTCGAAGCGACTAGGGACGGCGAGAGCGTCCGCGCCCGCGTAGATGAGGTGAGCTAGGGATTCGTCGTGAGCGAGGGTGGCGCCAACGCGGCCAGGGTGTTCGCTCGCGAGGCGCGCCACCTCGGCCTCTAGCAAAGGGTCGCCTGAACCGAGGACGACGATCGACCAGCCGCTAGCTAACAGCTCTGGCGCGCCCGCGATGAGAAGGTCGATGCCCTTCTGCTCCGCCAATCGCGAAACCACCGCCAGCAGCGGGTGCTCGTCAGCAAGCCC
>JBIQMD010000235.1:0-3984 GCA_044463725.1 Truepera radiovictrix | reverse complement strand
GAGGTCGCCTTCTGGGCCGCCGACGGCCGCACCCGCCGCCACCACGTGGCCGACCTCTTGAAGCGAGGCGCCAGCCACGGCCGCCACGACGCGCGACGACACGACCGCCAGCCCATCCCAGGCCGCGAACGCGACCACGCCGAGCGTGCCGAGAACGCTCACGACGGCCACGGAGAGCGAGGCGTGCTTCTCCTCGGCGCGCAAAACGGGCAGGGCGGCGGCTATGGCGCTGGCGCCGCACACCGCCGTGCCGACCGCGATCGAGCGCCGCAGGTCGGGCGCCACCCGCCAGCGGCGCCCGACGAGTTCTATGGCCGTGAACGCCACGAGCACCCCAAGGGCGCTGCCGGCCAAGACCGTCGGCCCGACCGCGGCAAGGGCACGCATGTCGAGTCGCACGCCAAGCAGGACGATGCCCAACCTCAGCAAGACTTTGGCCGCGAAGCGCGCGCCGGGCATGACGCCTGCAATGCGCCCAGAGCGCCCTAGACGCCATGCCGCCCCGCCAAGAAGGGCAAGCACGAGCGGCCCGAGGAGCTTGAAGCCGGGCACCCGCGCCAGTTCGAACGCCAGGAAGGTGATGACGATCACGACGGCGAGGCCAGGCAGGAGCGGCCGCAGCCAGGAAGACGTGCGTGAGAGGCGCATGACGAGCATCGTGCGAGGGTAAGGCCGCGCGCGGCATAAGGCTAGAGGCCTTGTGTTTATAGCCTCATAAGTCACGCTTATAGTTAGGGCATGGACTTCGGTGCCGTTCTACCTCCGAGGAACATCGAACCTCACCTCCTGCACGCGTTCCTCGTCGTCGCGCGCTCAGGCACGATCACGCAGGCCGCCAAACAACTCCACCGCACTCAGCCGGCCATCACGGCTGCCATCAAGCGCCTCGAGGAGTCGTTCGGCGAGCCGCTCTTCACGCGCACGGGCCGCGGCGTGCGGCTCACGGTCCTCGGCGCGCGCCTCCTGCCACACGCGGAGGCGCTCGAACGCGTCATGCACGGCGTGCAGCAACTAGCTGAGGATTCGCTCGGGCTGGAGGGCGCCAGCCTGCGCATCTCCGCCAGCACGACCATCGCCCTCTACTGGCTCCCCTCACGCCTAGCGCGCTTCTGCGCCGCCCACCCGAGCGCCAACCTAGTCGTGCACACGCGCAACTCACGCGCCGCCATCGCCGAGCTGACGGCCGGCGAAGTCGACCTCGCGCTCGTCGAGGCCCCGGCCGCGAGTTGGGCTGGCGTTGCCCAAGGACTCGTCACCGCAACCGACGTCCACGACGACGAGTTGGTGCTCGTCGTCAACCCGACTCACTCGCTGGCATCGAGGAGCAGCATCGCCCCAGCGGAGCTGAACGGCCTGGCCTTCATCGGGCGCGAAGCGGGGTCAGGCACCCGCGACGTGCTCGAGCAGGCGCTAGCAGGAGCGGGCATCCAGCCGGACGTGCGCCTTGAGCTAGGCGAGCCGGAGGCCATCAAGCTCGCGGTGCGGGCGGGCATCGGAGCGGCCGTCCTCTCGCGGGTCGCCGTCGCCGAGGCGGCCTCGCGCGGCGAGCTGGTGGCCGTCTCGATAGACCACCCCGGCTTCAAGCGGCGCTTCACGCTCCTGCACCCGTCGGAGGAGTTGGCCAGCCACGCGGCCTGGGCGTTCAGGGCGCTCGCCGTCGCGCAAGACGAGATGGCCCGGGCCTAGGCCTCGTCGCCCAGCGCCTCGACCGCCAAGTCAGCCAAACGCGCGATCGTCTCCTGGTCGAACTTGAAGCTCACGCCCGCAGCCTCGTAGAGCTCGTTGAGCGGCCGCGTGCCGCCCAAGGCCAACGCGGACTTGTACAGCCGCAGTGCCTTCTGGGCGTCCTGGCGGGCGTTCTCCCACACCTGCAGCGCGCCGAGGTAGGCCATGGCGTACTCGATGTAATAGAAGGGGAAGAGGTAGACGTGAATGATCTGCCACCCCTTGGCGGCCGAGTCCTCGAAGCCCGAGTAGTCGACGCCGACATCGAAGCGCTCGAGTTGCTCCAGCCAGTGCGCGTCGATCTCGGCCGTCGTCACGCCCTCGTGCGTGTAGACGATGTGCTGGAGGGCGTCGACCTGCATCGCCCGCACGAGCAGCGTAAGGGCGCGGACGAGGAGCGCGGCTTGCGAGCGCTGGGCGTCCTCCTCCCCGTAAAAGCCCCCACGTTCGCGCGTCAAGAACGGCAGCGTGAGGAGCTCCATGGCCTGCGACGCCAGTTCGTTCATCTCGGGCCGGTGCGAGAAGTGCCATTGCAGCGGCCAGCGGTCCTGCGTGAGTACCGAGTGGAAGGCGTGACCGGCCTCGTGACGCATGGTCAGCAGGTCGTCGTCCGTGCCGACGGCGCTCCAGTACACGTACGGGCGCCGCGAGCGGGGGAAGTAGTTCTGGTAACCCAACCCGGGGACCTTGGTTGGGCGCGGTTCGAGGTCCATCCAGCCGCCGCGCAGGAGTTCGTAACCCGCCGCCAGCTCGGGATCGAGGGCTTGGAACATGCGAGCCAGCCCCTCCTCTAGCTCGGCGACCGTCTCGAAAGGTCTCAGCGGCTCGCGGCCCCGCACGTCACAGTCGAGGTCCCACGGCCGCAGGCGCTCCAGCCCAAGGTAGTTGGCCCTACGCGCGTACACGCGGCGCAGGCGCGGCACGACCTCCCGCGCAACGGCCTCGTGCATGCGTAGGGTGTCTTCCGGCGTGTACTCGCGCCGCTTGGCGTTGCGCCATGCCAGGGCCCGGTAGTCTGGCAGGCCAGCATTCCGCGCCATCTCGCTGCGCAGCGGCACGAGGCGCGCGAACACCTCGTCGAGGTCGGCGTTCAGCGCCTGCCGCCCGGCAACGATGGCGCGGTACGCGCGCTCGCGCAGGGCGCGGTCGGGGCTCTCGAGCTTCGCCTGCGCTTGGCCGAGGGTGAGTACCTCGCCGTCAAGGTGAATGCGCAGGGCGCCTGTCACCTCGCCGTAACGTTGCCCAAGTGCTGCTTCCTCCGCAGCCAGCTCGAGGTTCTCCTCGCGGAACAACTCGACGGTGTCGCGCATGTCCGCCCACGCGCCCTTTAGGTCGGCGGGCGGCTCGTAGCCAGGCACGGCCAGCAGCTTGCGGTTGAGTTGGTCAGCGACGCGCTCCACTTCGGGCATCACGCGGCTAACGACGTCGAGGAAGGCGTTCTTGGCGCCCTCGTCCGCCGTGTCCTCGTCCTTGGCGCGCACGAGGCCGGCGATCAGCTCACCGAAGTCGACGGACACGGCGTCTACCTTGACGAGGAACGCCGGCATGTCTGCCGCCGTCACGTCCTCGTCAAGCAGCGCGCGCATGCGCGGAACGAACGAGTCAGGGTCGATGTCGGCAACCACGAACTTACGGACAGTCGATGACATTCCGAAGGTTACCGCCTCACGGCGCCACGGTCTCGGCGTTCACTCGCCAGCAGTCATCAGCTCGAGCGGCAACGCCTCGCCGACCGCGCCGCGGTAGCCGACGACGGTGGTTGCTAGGCAGAGCGAGTCGTAGATGGCCTCCTCCGTCGCCTCGACGGCAGCAAGGAACAAGGGTGAGAGGTCGTCGTTGCCTACCTCGCGCCACGGGCGCCGAGGCGCCCTGCCTGCGCGGCGCCTCACGCCCTCCGCCGTCGAGAACGCCAAGGCGTAATCGCCCGAGCCGTTCGAGAACGCCGCCCCCGTACGCGCCAATCCGGCCATGGCGCGAGCGGCGAGGCGCGTGAGGCTCGCGGAGCCGAGAGGGGCGTCCGTCGCGAGCAGCATCATGATCGAGCCGTCCGCCTCGTCCGGCGCCCCATCGCCGACCCCCGTCAACTCCTCACTTAGGTAGTGGCGTCCTGCACGCACCCCAACCGGCTGGCCAGCTACTTGCAGCACGCCGCCGAAGTTCGACTGCACGAGCGACCCAACCGTCCAGCCACCCAACTCCTCAGGCAGGCGCCGCGAGGCGGAACCGATGCCGCCCTTGAAGCCGAACGCCAGCGTTCCG
>JBIQMD010000234.1:0-4001 GCA_044463725.1 Truepera radiovictrix | reverse complement strand
GCCACCACGTTGATGAGCAGTACGCGCAGCATTACCGGGTCCATGCTCACGCCGCTGCCGTCCAGGTTGACGCTCTTGGCGGGGTGAAGAGTGCGGAACCACTCGGCCGCCAAGTAGTTGAAGGGCAAGCTGGCCAGCACGATGATCATGACCACGGCGCTGACGCGGGCGCGACGTTGAGGCTCCTCGATGAGGCCCCTCACGATGAAGTAGCCCACGATGAGGGCGAGCATGAGCGCCGTTAGCGTGAGCTTGGCGTCCCACGTCCAAAAAGTGTTGAGGGTTGGTTTGCTGTAGGTCATTCCGCCGAAGATGGTGAGGGCGGAGAAGATTAGCCCTGCCTCGGCGTTGGCTTGCGCGCGGACGTCATCTACTGCGCGGCCACGCCACAGGTAGAGCATGCCCCACACGGCGGACACGGCGACGGCCGCGAAGCCGAGCCATGCCACTGGCACGTGCGCGTACATCACGCGGATCAGGTCGCCCTGGTTGCGGTCGGGCGGGCTTACGACGAGCGCCGAGTACATGCCGTAACCGAACAGCACCAGGCTGAAGACCCCGAACACCGTCAGCCATAGCGGGCGCCTGGCGCCCGAGGTTGCATTAGTCATCGCTTCGCTCCTCTGGGGCGAGGTGCCCCGTCTCCGGATAGCTTACGACCCGAGCGCCGCTCGCCGCGTACTCCGTAGCCTCCGGGGTCAAGTGGGTCAATCGTCGACCACGAAGTGGAAGATGCTGCTGCACACGACCAGGTAGACGAGGTCGAAGCCAGCAAGCAGTTGGAGCCACGAAGTGGCCAGACCGATGTCGGCTGCGCCAAGCAGAGCGGACTCCGTGGCGCGTACTGCGCCAAGCATGACCGGCACGATGACTGGGAACATGAGGACGGGCAGAAGCGCCTCACGCGCCTGCAGGTTGGCAGTCAGCCCAGCATAGAAGGTCGCTATTACGGCGAAGCCAAGGCCGCCGAGGACGATGGTGAGGACCAAAACCCACCACGTCTCGAACGGCGCGCTAGCCCCGTAGAGGCCGAAGGCCACTGGCAGCATGATGATGCCGAGCACCGAGAGGTAGAGCCAGTTCGCCATCAGCTTGCCGAGGTAAACGGCGGCCCTTGAGACGGGCAGTAGGAGCAACTGCTCGAGCGCGCCCTCCTCGAGGTCGGCCTGGAAGCTCTGCGCCGAGGAGATGACGCCTGCGAACGCGAGCGCCACCCACAGCACGCCGGGCGCCGCGCTGGCCATGAGTGTGGGGTCGCGGCCGAGGCCGAACGCCATCATCACGAGCGTGATGCCCGAGAAGAACAGGGTAGCGACGGTAGTGGCCCGCGAACGCAGCTCTTGCAGGAAGTCCTTGCGCGCTACCGCCAACGCCGCGATCAGGTCGTTCATGCGGTCGACCCCAGGCGTGGGTCGTAGAGCCGCAGCACTCCGCCCTCCAACTCGAGGACGGCGTCCGGCCCGAGGTGATCTCGGTCCGACTCGTGCGATGCCATGAACACCGTGCGGCCCCGCGCCTTGGCGCCGGACACGCACTCGTCCATCAGGCGCTTGCCCGCGTCGTCTAGCGCGGCGTACGGCTCGTCGAGGAGCCAGAGTTCCGGGTCGAGGAGCAGCAGGCGCGCCAGGCCGAGGCGCTTCTTCATGCCGCTCGAGTACGTGCGCACGAGCTTGTCGGCGGCCGCCGTAAGGCCTACGGCGGCGAGGGCAGCGTCGAGTGCCCCGGCTGAGCCGTCACCCGCGCCCGGCGTGAGCTTGATGGCCAACTCGAGGTTCTCGCGGGCGTCGAGCATGGGGAAGCTCCCACCAGTGACGTTGAGCAGACCGAGTTTGGCGCGCGCAGCGCTGCCCGCGCGTGGCAACTCATGCCCGAACACGAACGCCTGTCCGCTGGTTGGGCGCAGCCGCGTCGCCAGCAGCCTAAGGAGGGTGGTCTTGCCCGTGCCGTTCGCGCCGCGCAGCACCACGAGCTTGCCTGCTGCAATCTCGAGGTTCACCCCGCGCAGCACGAAGTCGCGGCCCATGCGGCGCGTGACGTCGCGGAGCTCGATGGCGAGCGGCGCGGGCGCCGAACTCATAGGTGGTCGAGGAGCCAAGTCGGCGTGATGTTGATGAGCATGGCGTTCAACGTCGTGTAGGTTCCGGTGACCATGAGGACGCCAGCGATCAGCAGGATGACGCCTGAAGCGCGTTCTATCCAGGGGAGGTAGCGGCGGAAGCCCTTGGAGAAGCGCATGAATGGCTCGAGCAGCAACGCCGCCAGTAGGAACGGCACGCCTAGGCCGAGCGCGTAGATGGCCAGGAGGCCGACGCCCGCACCGAGCGTTCCAGCAGCGCTCGCCATGGTGAGGATGGCGCCAAGGATGGGCCCTATGCACGGCGTCCAGCCAGCCGCGAACGCCATGCCGAGGAGGAGGGCGCCGATCGGTGTGCGCGTCTCGCCCGAGTACTGCACGCGCGTGTCGCGGTAGAGCCACGGGAGTCTGATGACGCCGAGCATCACGAGTCCGAAGACGATGACGAGGATGCCGCCGCCGAGCATGAGTATGCGTTGGTTGCTGCGCAGCACGGCGCCTAGGGCGCTTGCGCCTGCGCCGAGCGCGATGAAGACGAGCGAGAAGCCAGCGATGAACGCGAGCGCGTTGCGTAGCAGGACCACGCGCTTGGCGTCCGCGCTACCGCCGACGTAAGCCAAGTACGTGGGGACGAGCGGCAGGACGCAGGGGGAGAGGAATGACAAGACGCCCCCGATGAACGCCAACCCGATGCTCGGCGTCACCACACGTAGCGCCGTCTCGCCCAAGCAGCCGAGGATCGGCAGGCAGTGAGAGCAGGGATGCTGAGAGGGTTCTTGACCATGTTTGCCTTTGCGATGATACGTGACCCCAGCGCCCGGGGAGCAGGACATTGTTACCTGGAGCACAGCAAGGCGTTAACATGGCCGCCTGACTTTCCCCCGGACCGAACGGTCATGACCGCGGTCACCACTAGGAGGCGCTGATGACGAAACGCATCGCTAGACTGCTCTTGGCAGTAGCTACGGCAGTAGTCGCGCTTGGCTCCGCGAACGCGCAGGACACTCACGGCGTCTCGCCGCTCGAGCCAGCCCAATCCGTCAAGGTGGCTTACGTACCCATCCTCAAGTTCGCTACCCTCTACGTTGCGCAGGACCGCGGACTCTTCGAGCGCTACGGCTTGAACGTCCAGCTCGAGTCCGTTGCCTCGGGCACCGAGGCCATCGCGTTCCTCGAGCAGGGCCAGATCGACGTTGGCGGCATCGCTATCGTCACCTCGTTGTGGAACGGTTGGAACCAGGGAATCGACGTGCGCGTCTTCGCGCCGGGCGGCCTCGAGCCGTTCGTCAACAGCCCAACCAAGGTCCTCGTCCGCAAGGACCTCTACGACTCCGGCGCCGTGACCTCGGCCGCCGACCTGGCAGGGCGCACCGTTGCGTTCGCCGGTGGCCCTGGCAGCGGTGGCGAGTACCTCACCGCGAAGGCGCTCGAGCCGGCTGGCCTGACCATCCGTGACGTCGAGATCATCTCCCTCGGCAACGCCGACATCCCCGCCGCCTTCGAGAACGGCTCCATCGACGCAGCGCTGCTCGGCTCCCCGTACGCCGACCAGGTTGAGGCGGCAGGCACCGCGGTCGCAGTGGCAACGGACCTGGTTCCCGGCCTCATGACGGTCGCGTTCGTTGGCTCCGGCAAGTTCTTGAACGAGAGGCCAGAAGTTGCTCAGCGCTTCGCCTTGGCTCTCCTCGACGCCGCCCGCCTCATGCAGGGTGAGGACTACCTGGCGCCCGAGAACATCGCTGCTTACCTCCACTACGTCAACTCGACCGAGGAAGCAGTCCGCACCGGCACGCCCGTGCTGTACGATCCGAACCTGGCCATCCCCGTCGACGGGCTAGCCGACGTCGAGCGCGTGCACCGCGAGAACGGCCGCACGGAGTACGACACGCCCATCGACCTCACCAAGGTAATCACGACCGAGTTCGCT
>JBIQMD010000233.1:0-4002 GCA_044463725.1 Truepera radiovictrix | reverse complement strand
CTCGCGCGGGTCGTCGAACGCTATTACCGCGTAACCCGCCGAAACCAACGTCAGTTCACTGACCTTGAGCATGGCTGGTTCGTCATCGACGACTAGCACCAGTGTTGCCGTCACGAGCGAAGTCTACCAGCGCGCCAAGCGCGAGATTTATGAAGTTCCCGACCCTGACGCAATGAGACCGCGCTGCGCCCAGCAGGACCGGCCCTTTCCCCCACGCTTACTCGTGCCACTCGGAAGTCGTCTGGTAATGCACCAGGGCGCTGAACTCGACGCCCTCGCCGTAAGTGGCGGTGGAGAACTTGACGTCCACGACGACATCGTTGCGGTCTAGCCCAGCAACGAACTCGTTGAGGCGGCGTTCGAAGTGCTCGACGCTGTTCGAGGTGACAAGCTTGAAGTTGACGTCCATTTCCGGAGGCCTCCCGTCCAGGCATTGCGGTGCGCACGACTGCAGATGGCAGATGATAACCGCCTGGCCGCGCCTGCTAGCCTAGTCGCATGTTGCCAGCAGCCAAGCCGCGCCCACGCCGGGAGGTCGTGATGCTAGTCGTGCAGCCCCTCGCGAACGCCACGGTTGCGCTTCTGGCGAGGACGCGTGTTGAGCCGTGGCACGTCGTTGCTGTGCACACCGTCATCGGTTTGGCGGCGGCCGCGCTGATCGCCACGTGGCAGCCTGCTGCTTGGATCGCTGCAGCGGTGCTGCTGCAAGCAAAGACGGTGCTGGACAACGCGGACGGCGGCCTGGCGCGCGCAACGCAGCGGATCACTGAGTTCGGCCGCTACTTCGACACCATCTGCGACTTACTCGTGAACATCGCACTGTTCGCGGCCTTGACGCGGCATGGGCCAGTTAGCGGCGCAGTGGTTGCCCTTGTCATCGTCACCCTCGTCCTAACGGCCGACTTCAACGCAGAGCGCCGTTACAAGCTGGCGCGCGGTTCACTTGCGCCCGCCGCCGCTCCGCCCGGCGCGTGGCCTTGGGCACTCGCCCTCGTGCGCGGCTCCTATAGGCTGATCTTGGCGCCGCAGGACCGTGCCTACGCCGCCGTCGACGCTTGGCTCTTCCGCGCCGCAACCGGCAAGTCGTTGGGCGAGGCAGACGCCGCCGAGCGCCAGCGCTGGGCCGACCTATTCTCGACCGGGGCCCTGGTCAACCTTGGGCTAAGCAGCCAGTACCTGCTGTTGGGCGTGGCCCTCGCGCTGGGCATGCCTTACGCTTACGTCATGATCTGTTGGGCCCAACTGCCCTACTTGTTGCTCGTTCAGGCCGTGCGCGTACTGCGCTACCGGTCGACGGCCGTGCCAGCATGAGCACGCCACTCACCCGCGGACCGTTCGGCCCGAGGCCAGCTGCGCTGGTGACGGGCTCGGCCAAGGGCATCGGCAAGGCCATTCTCCTTGCGTTGGCGGCCGACGGCTACGACGTGATGGTTCACTACCGCCGCAGCCAGGCAGAGGCGGAGGCCGTTGTCGAGACGGCCACGAGCCTCGGCGCGCACGCCGTAGCCGTCGCAGCGGACGTCACCGTCGAGGCGGAGGCGCGCCGGCTGGTAGACGCCGCCTATTCCCTCTTCGGGCGCCTAGACGTGCTGGTCAACAACGTTGGCGATTACCACCACGGGCCGCTAGCCGACCTCTCAAGTGAGGTGTGGCACGCCATGCTAGACAGCAACCTGAACTCGACGTTCTACACCTGCCAGCGCGCGGTGCCTTACCTCCGCCTCGCCCCACGCGGTGGGCGCATCGTGAACATCGGTTACGCCGGGGCCGAGCTCGTGAAGGCGCGGCCAGGCATCGTGGCGTACAGCATCGCGAAAACGGGCGTCATCCTCTACTCGAAGGCGCTCGCCCTCACCGAGGCCAGCTCCGGGGTGACGGTCAACGTCGTTAGCCCCGGCGTCATCGAGAACAGCGTGTCTTCACCGCTGAAGGAGTTGCCGATGGGTCGCGTCGGGCGCCTGGACGAGATCGTTGGCGCCGTGAGGTACTTCGTAAGCCCAGCGGCCGACTACGTTACCGGCACGACCCTGGAAGTCGCCGGCGGTTGGAACGTGTGAGGTGGCGAAGCAACCGCCAGCCAACCACCAAGCCGACCTGTTCGGCGCGGTGCCGGAGCCGGCGCCTGCGGTAATACGCGACCGGCGGCTCGTGTTGGTCGACGGGCACGGTTTGGCTTACCGCTCGTACTTCGCCATTCGACAACTATCGACGACGAGCGGCATGCCGACCAACGCCGTGTACGGTTTCGTGCGGGCACTGCTCGAGCTTCTCAAAGGCCTAGGGCCGGACGACAGCCTGGTCATCGCCTTCGACGCGCCGGCCAGGACATTCCGCAAGGAACGGTTCGAGGAGTACAAGGCCCAGCGTGCGCCGACCCCTGAAGACTTCCCGCTGCAACTGAACGCCATCAAGGCCATCGTCGACCTGCTGGGGGTGGCGCGCGTCGAGCAGCCTGGCCTCGAAGCGGACGACCTGATCGGCTCACTAGCCACACGCGAGAGCGCGGAAGGCTGGTACGTGGAGATCGTGACTAGCGACCGGGATGCGCTGCAGCTAGTCAGCGACCGCGTGACGGTGGTGAGCCCGGACGGCAAGCAGCGCATGGACCCGGCCGCCGTGAAGGAGAAGTACGGCGTGACGCCAGCGCAGTGGGTCGATTACCGCTCCCTCACTGGCGATTCGTCAGACAACATCCCTGGCGTCAAGGGCATAGGACCTGTTGCCGCGCGCGGGCTACTCGAGCGTTACGGCAGCCTCGAGGCCGTGCTCGCCGACCTCGACGGACTACCCAGTCCGTCGCAGGCGGCCGCCATTCGCGCGTCGCGCGCTGGACTCGAGCTCTCACATGAGCTGTCGCGCATCGTCACTGACGCGCCCGTCGAGCTCGTGCCAACTCCGGCAAGCGAGCGAAAAGTGCAACGCGAGGAGCTGACGGCCGCCCTGCGTGAACTCGAGTTCGGCAGCCTGCTCCACGAACTGGGTCTGGCAGAGCAGGTGACCTTCGTCGAGGCGGCCTGGGACGAGGTGCAGGCCAAGGCCGCTGCCGGTGGCACGTGGTCGTACGGATACCGCCTCAGCGAGGTGCGTCCGACCGCGGCCCAAGTCGTCGAGTTGGCGCTCGCCGTTGGCCCAGAAGGCGATGGTGAGGCCAGCCCTGGCGTGGTTGCCGACTCGCCCCTGCTCGGCGCTGGCCATCGCGCTGCCGAGTACCTCGGCGGCACACTCAACGCGCCTGACGCCAAAGCGTTAGTCGTCGCCGCCCGCATGAACGGTGCGGTCAGTGCCGTGCCAGGCGACGACCCTCTTCTAATGGCGTACCTGCTCGACTCCGTTGGCGCCTCGGCAGAGGCGTTGGCTAGGCGCCTAGGCGCAGGCGAGTGGGGCACGACTGCCCGCGAGCACGCCGTCGTTGGCGCTGAACTACTGCGCCTCATGAGCTCGAGGCTGAGCGGCTCGCAGCTCGAAGTGTACGAGCGCATCGAGCGCCCACTCCAGGCCGTACTGGCCGACATGGAGGTGGCTGGAGTGCAGCTCGATGTCGGGCTGTTGCGACAACTATCCGACGAGGCGGGCGTCGAGATGGCCGCGCTCGAAAGTCGCCTGGTGGACATCGCCGGCACCCCCGAGTTCAACGTGGCCTCGCGCGATCAAGTCGCCTGGCTCCTCTTCGAGAAGCTTGGGCTGCGCGCGGGGCAACGAACTGCCACAGGCAAGCAGAGCACGTCCGTGAGCGCCATCGAGCCGCTGCGCGGTCAGCATGAGGCAGTCGACCTAGTGCTTGAACACCGCGAGATCGCGAAGCTCAAGGGCACCTACCTAGATCCGCTACCTGCCTTGGCGGACGCCGGCGGGCGGATTCACACCACGTTCGAGCAGGCGGTCGTTGCTACCGGGCGGCTCTCGAGCGTGAACCCGAACTTGCAGAACGTGCCGGCGCGCACGGAACGGGGGCGTGAGGTGAGGCGCGCTTTCATCGCGGCCCCTGGCCAGGTGCTCCTGGTG
>JBIQMD010000232.1:0-4007 GCA_044463725.1 Truepera radiovictrix | reverse complement strand
AGAGGTCGGTCTGCCCACCTTCGAGTACGGCCCAGAGGCGGTGAAGCGCAGCCTCGTCGGCAACGGCCGTGCCGACAAGGCGCAGGTTGCCTTCATGGTGCGCGCGCTCCTCAAGCTTACGTCGGTGCCTGAAGCCAACCACGAGACTGACGCCATCGCCCTCGCGCTCACGCACCTGCACGCGCGCAGGCTCGGCGCGCTCAGCTAGACTGCGGGCGCCCCCCTTCGCATCCGCGGCTAGCGCCTCGTACGCTTGGCGGCCCTGCGCTTCGCGACTCCGCGGTCGCCAGCTAGGCGCGCGTCGTAGGCCCTTCTCACCCGCGCCCGACGGGCAGGCGCTGGCGCTTGAACCGCGACTGGCGCCGCCAACTCTTCCACTTGCGTAACCAGCAGCACTTGCGCTTCGTACGGACCCAACTCGAGGCGCAGGCCGCGCTGCTCCAGCGTCGTTAGCTCGACAACCACCTCTGGCCCGCCTCGAACGAACGGCGTTAGCCGCACTAGCGGCCCGCCACCCGCTCGTAGGCCGAGCGCTTCGTGGAGCGGCTCCGAGCGCAACCCCCCGCCACGCAACGGGTCGGCGAACGGCACGCTCATCCTCACCCCGCCAACGACTCGCCCTGGCGAGTTGTTGAACGCCACTAGCGAACTGAGCGCCCCGCCAGCGGGCGCTGGGCGATTGACGTAGACGTAGGCCGCCTCCTCGACACCGTCGTCGCCGACCAAGTCGAAGAGCCGGAAGGCGCTAGCGCCAGCGAAGGCGCCGCGCGCGTTCAGGAGCGGTGCGAGCTCGCGGCGGTGGCGTGCGATCAGGCCAGCGTCTGGACTCTCGGCGAGCTTGGGGGCGAGGTACTCCATGCCGTACTTCTCAACCAACCCCTCGACCTGGCCGTGGCCGAACATCGGCATGCCCGGCAGGGTAGCGAGGAGCGTTGCCACGCCGAAGTACTTGTCCCCTGCCCCGAACTGTTCCCGCGCCGACTCCTCGTCAGGGTTGCTCATGAAGTTGACGTAGCGCTGCAACACCCGCGGGTCGAAAGCCAGCAGGGTCTTGAGGAGGCGCCGGTACGCCACGTTCTGCTCGTGCATGAGCATGTGCATGAAGGCGCTGTTGTATACGCGGTGCATGCCAAGCTCGCGTACGAAGAAGCCCTCCATCAACCAGAACGCTTCGGCCAGCAGGAGCGTATCGGGAGCGCGTTCAGCCATGCTCGCTACGAGGTCGCGCCAGAACTCGTGCGGCATGAGCCGCTCGAACTCCTCTGCGCTGACCCCGAAGCGTGCGCGGGACGGAATGGCGCCACCTTCACCAGGCAGCGGGTGCCACAGTCGCTGCACGTGGCGCTTCGCTAGCGTCATGGCGGCGTCGAAGCGGATGATCGGGAACCTGCGCGCCACGGCCACGACGGTGGCCGTGACTGCTTCGCGCACGTCCTGGCGCAAGTAATCGAGCTGCGCAGTGTCGTTCCACGGCATCGCCGTTCCGTCGTTCCCGTGATAAACGTAGCGCTTCGCGCCAGTGCCTGGATCACGCCGTTCGAACACGACGGCGGCGTCAGTGCCGTCGTAGTAGCCATCCTCGACGCGCACCTCGATCGCCGGGTCGATCGCCAAGTTCGGGCCGGTGAACGAATAGCCCTCGAACGGCGGTTGCGGTAGTTGCACGAACCAATCGGGATGCTCGACCATCCAACGCGAGTCGAGGCCAGTGTGGTTAGGCACCATGTCGCTCGCCAACCGCAGGCCATGTGCCCAGGCGCGACGCTTCAGTTCCTCGAACGCCGCCTGGCCGCCCAAGTCGGCCGCGATCTCGTAATCATGCAACGCGTAGGCGCTAGCGCCAGCATCCGGCTGGCCGCGGGCACGTTTGAGTGCGCGCGAGGCGTGGCTCCGCTCCCACACGCCGATCAACCAAACGGCGTTGAAACCGTCCTCGCGCAGTTCACTTAGGGCGGCGTCCGGCACTTGGTCTAGCTGGCGCACCTGGTGGCCGTAGCGCCCCTCGAGCTGCGCCAACCATACGTAAACGCTCTTGGCGACCATCGCAACTTCTGGCATCCAGGCGCGGTCAGGGGTGAAGTTCTCTCTACCGGCGCCGTGGCCACTCGGCATGAAGTCAGACACGGGAGGTGGGCCGTGGGGGCCAGAAGCAGCAGCGCCGCCCTTGCCCTCCTCGCGCAGCCAGTCGGCGGCGCGGAGCAACTCCGTGAGGAAGGCACCCCCGCCCTTGAGGTACGGCCCCCAGGCAGTGACCGCCACCCGCAACTGACCGGCCAGCGAGGTTGGCTCGAGCCGTACTGGCAGCGTCAGCAGCCACAGCAGCGAGTTCTCGTTCAGCTGCCCTGCGCCCGCTTGGTTTGGGTCGAGGTCTGAGGCGGACCTCACCGGCGCTAGCTGCACCATGGCCAGCCCGTGTTCGGCCAGGCGCGACGCCGTTGCCCAGCCCTCCCCTGCCGCGAGTTCGTGCTTGAACAGTTCGTGCAGCGGCGCGAAAGCCAGGTTGGTGAGGGCGCTGCCCATCAGCCACGTCTCTTCGAGGAGCTCGGCGCCCGCGATGCTCTCCGCAATTGCGGGCTCGTTGGCGTTCGCTGCCTCGCTCGCCTTGGCGTAGGCCCCTGCGAAATCCTGCGCGAAAGTGTCTGCGCTAGGCAGCGCACCGTCGGAGCGCCAGGCGGCAACGGCCTCTTCCAGGACGGGAGTCCCGTTCGGGCTCACTCCGTACTGCATGATCAGCTCGTGAGCGGCCTCGTGAAGGGCGGCGGCGGCAAGCAGCTCACCCGTAGTTAGAGGCGGTGCGGTCGTAGCGCGGCGCCCCGCGTTGATCCGCGCCGCCCACGCCGCGGCGGCTGCGGCGTCGAGGTTGACGACGCGACCGTGCGCGTTGAATGCCGCGGCAGGCAGGCCGTAACGCTGCCGTGCTGCACGCGCGACGTGGAGTTCTCGGGTCAGGCTCAAGGCCCGACGATACCACGCGACCTGCCGCGTCACCGAGAGAGAACGCGCGTGAGCCACGCACGCAACCCCCGCGACCATTGGTGGATGAAGCCCGCCCATGCGAGCCTCATGCGCTGGCCGGTACAATCCATGGCATGCGCAACTTGGGCCTCACCGATACGCCGCACCGGCCGTGCCCAGCCAGGGGGGCTATTGCGACCGCCTTGCTCCTCGCGCTGGCCTTGACCCTCAGCGCCTGCGCTGGTGAGTTGGCAACTCGCGGCGAGGCGCTACGCCTGGTAGGCACGGAAGTGCCGCGCGCCATCGTCTTCGAGCAGTACGACGCAACCCTCAACGCCGTCGGCGGCCTCAGGCCGTATACCTTCACCATCCTCTCTGGCGCGTTGCCAGCAGGGATAACACTAGAGAACGGGGTGCTACGCGGAGCCGCCACTGAAACCGGCACGTTCACGCTGAGCGTCGAAGTGTCCGACGCTAACCTCTCCCGCGTCAGCCAGAGTTACACGCTGCAGGTCACGGCTCCCCCACCACCCCAGTTCCTCCTCGATGCGCCACAGACCGAAGTGCGCGGCAGCATCACCATCCGCGCCAGACTCAAAGACGCAAGGGCCGTTACGGGCGTGCGCAGCCTGGTCACGTGGGACCCACGGCTATTCACCCTGGCCGAAGAGGGCGCGGTAGCTAGTAGGCGTGACGTCGCCGTGCTCTGGCAGGCAGACGACGCCTCACTGCAGGTCGACCTCACTGGCCTCGGTACCCAACTGACTGGGGACGTCGAGCTTTACCGCTTCACGCTGGTTCCCGTCGCCCCGCCCGTGCGCGTACAGGCCTCGTTCGCGGCCGAGGTAACAACCCTTAGCCCCGACCCGGAGCGCAAACACGTGTACCTGACGGGCATCGTCGGCGCGGCCCCGCCCTCGACTGGAAACCAAGACGTTCAGCCGCCCGACGCTCCGCTCGAGGTCGTACCGCCTCCAGCTCCAGAAGGGTATGGCCGCAAGTGAACTGGCGACTGAAGGCGTTGTGCGACGTCCTACTCGCTATGCTTGCGA
>JBIQMD010000231.1:0-4008 GCA_044463725.1 Truepera radiovictrix | reverse complement strand
TCCTCGCCCGTTACCGGGTCGATCATCGTGAGGCGGTCGACCTCGTCACCCCACAGTTCGATGCGCAGCGGTCGCTCTTCATACGCCGCCCACACCTCGACGACGTCGCCGCGCGCCCGGAACCTACCGGCAGCCAACTCGACGTCGTTGCGCTCGTACTGCTGCCTGACGAGGGTGGCGAGGATCTCGTCGCGCGGGAGGGGCTTGCCGACTTGCAGCATGAGGTGAAGCTTCTCGTACTCCTCAGGCGAACCCAAGCCGTAGATGGCCGAAACGGATGCCACCACGATCACGTCGCGGCGCGTTAGCAGCGAGCGCGTGGTCGAGTGCCGCAAGCGCTCGAGCTCCATGTTGATGTTCGCGTCCTTCTCGATGAACAGGTCTCGGGAAGGCACGTACGCTTCCGGCTGATAGTAGTCGTAGTAGGAGATGAAGAACTCGACGGCGGCGTCGGGGAAGTAATCGCGGAACTCGGCCGCTAGCTGCGCCGTCAGTACCTTGTTGGGCGCGAGGATCAGCGCTGGGCGCTGCACCGCCTCGATGACTTTCGCCATGGTGTAGGTCTTGCCTGTACCCGTTGCGCCAAGCAAGGTCTGGAAGCGCAGGCCGTCTCGTAGTCCGCCAACCAGGCCAGAGATGGCCTCGGGTTGGTCGCCCTTGGGCGTGTACGGCGCTTTCACGGTCAGGGACATGACCTGTCATTCTACTTTGCGGCTGGCCCTTCGGGATCCCCGGCGCTACCACACCTCAGGTCTGCGGTTGTAGTTCGCCTTTGAACTGCAACTCGTAAAGGTCGGCGTAAGCGCCTCTCGCCTCCAGTAGCTCGTCGTGGGTGCCGCTCTCGACGATGCGGCCGCCAGCCAGCACCACGATGCGGTCTGCGCGCCGCACGGTAGCGAGGCGGTGAGCGATGACGAAGGTGGTGCGTCCGCGCATGAGGACCTCGAGCGCGGCCTGCACCAGCGACTCCGATTCGCTGTCCAGTGAACTCGTCGCCTCGTCGAGGATGAGGATCTTCGGGTCTTTGAGGAGCGCGCGGGCTATGGCGAGGCGCTGGCGTTGCCCGCCGGAGAGCATGACGCCGCGCTCCCCGACCTGCGTGGCGTAACCCTGTGGTAGCGCGGTGATGAAGCCGTCGGCGTTCGCGGCGACGCTCGCCGCCTTTACGGCGGCGTTGGTGGCGCCCGGCCGCCCATAGCGCACGTTCTCCATGACTGAGCCCGAGAAGAGCTGGGTCTCCTGCGGCACCAACCCGATCAGTCCCCGCAGGTCGGCCGTTGCGAGGTCACGCACGTCCACGCCGTCGAGAGTCACGCGTCCTGAGGTGACGTCGTAGAAGCGCGAGACCAAGCTCACGAGGGTGCTCTTGCCTGCGCCGCTTTGGCCAACTAGCGCAACGACCTCACCTGGCCGCGCGGTTAGGTTGACGCCGCGCAGCACGGCGTCGCCACCGCGGCCGTAACCGAACGTGACGTCCTCGAGTCGCACTTCGCCGCGCACGTCCGTGAGGCGCACGGGCTCCTCTGCCTCAGGTAGGTCGCTCGCCTCGTCCAACAGCTCGAAGATGCGCTTCGACGCGCCTATCGCCTGCTGCAATTGCGCCCACAAGTCGGTGAACGTCCCGATGCTGCCCGCCACGAACACGGTGATGAGGAGGAACGCAACGAGGTCGCCGCTCTGCAACGCTCCAGACACCGCTAGCCGACCGCCGTACCAGAGCACGAGCGCGAGGCCGAGCGACATGCCGAGGATGACGGCAGGCACGAAGTAAGCGCGTAGCTTGACCCTTACGAGGGCGCTCTGGAACGACTGCTCGATCGCCGCGCCGTAACGCTCGGCCTCCCAGCCCTCTGCCGTGAACGACTTTACGACGCGGATGGAGGTTATGGCCTCGTCAGCCGTGGCATTGGCGGACGCCAGGTCGTCCTGGAATGCGGTGCTTGAACGGCGCAGCCCGCGGCTGAAGAACGCAGCCGCCACCACCAGCGCGGGAATGACGGCGAGCATGAGCAGCGTCAGCCGCCACTCGAGCACGAGCAGCACCGCCAAGCCGCCTAGCAACGTCACGCCCTGGTTGACGAACTGCGCGAGCTGCAGTGAGACGGCGCCCTGCAAGGTGGCGATGTCGGCCGTTAGCCGCGAGGTGATCTCGCCGGTCTTGCGGTCTTCGAAGAAGCGCACGGACAGGTTGATGAGGTGGCCGAAGACGCGCTTACGCATGTCGGCGACAACCGCCTCGCCCATGCGGCCGAGGAGGAACATGCGCAGGTAGTTGAAGAACGCCTGCAGGAGCATGAGCCCGAGCAGGATGAGAGCAATGCGGTTGAGCTGAGCTGTGGCGCTGCTGGCGACGGCGCCTGGCGCGAACGCCGAGTTGAGCAGGTCGCGGATGAGGAGCGGGAAGAGGAGCGCCAGGCCGCCGGACACCGCCACGGCGGCCACTCCGCCGATGAGTGAGGTGCGGTGAGGTCTCAGAAAGGAGAAAGCACGCCGCAAGTGGGCCCAGTCACTGCTGGTTATGCGCGAGTTGTGGCGCGTCTGGTCAACGCTGCCGCGCCGAGAGAACATGCCCAAGGGTACACTGACGTCAGCATCCCTCAGTAGCACGTGACTCGGCGATCGCCTTGCAGGAGGAGTTGACACTTATTCAAGCGGACGCGCCACTCTGGAGCCCCACTGCGAGCAGCGTGCAGGCAAGCGCCATGACAGCCTTCCGGTTGGCGGCCGAGCGCAGCAGCGGCGAGAAGCTTCTGGACTACTGGGCCCTTCACAACTGGAGCGTCACGCAACCAGAGGCCTTCTGGAGTCTGCTCGCGACGGAGCTGCGACTGCCGTTCATGGAGCGCGGTGAACGCGCTTCATCTCCTGAGCCGATGCCGCACACGCGTTGGTTCGAGGGCAGCACCCTCAATTACGCGCAGGCGCTGCTCTACCCTCCGGGCGTCAGTGCTGACGGCACAGCGCTAATCGCAGTCGTTGAGGACGGTAGCGAGCGGCGGCTGTCGTGGGCGCAACTCAGAGACGAGACCGCGGCGGCGCGGGAGGCACTGGTAGCCGCTGGGGTGGGGGAGGGCGACGCTGTTGCGGCCTTCGCTGCCAACGTGCCTGAGGTGGTGGTGGGGTTGCTCGCCTGCGCTTCCCTCGGGGCGCTGTTCACCTCCTGTTCTCCAGACTTCGGCGCCGAGGCCGCCAGTGCTCGCTTCGCTCAGGTGCAACCCAAGGTTCTTCTCGCCACTGGTGCTTACCGTTACGCAGGCAAACTGCACGACACCAGCGCCACCGTTGCTGCGCTGCGCATGCGACTGCCGACTCTAGTGCGGGTCGTCGAACTCCCTTACTCGGGCGAGGGAGCCCACCTGCCCGCTGCGCAGACGTGGGAAGAGTGGCTGCGGCCGCACGTTGGCGCGCCGCTGGCTTTCGCGGCCCTGCCGTTCGACCAGCCCCTCTACGCTCTGTATAGCTCAGGTACGACAGGAGTGCCCAAGGCCATGGTGCACAGGGCCGGCGGTGCGCTCCTCACGCACCGTAAGGAGCACGCGCTTCACTCGGGCATCGTGCCACGCGACGTCGTTTACTACTTCACGACGACGGGTTGGATGATGTGGAATTGGCTCGTCTCCGTGCTGGCAAGCGGCGCTACGGCCGTGCTCTACGACGGCGCACCGACGTGGCCCGACGCCCTCGCAACGTGGCGCCTGGCCGAGCGGCTTGGAGTCACGTTCTACGGCACTAGCGCGCGCTTCCTCCAAGAGCTGGAGCAGAGGGGCCTGCGACCAGGCACGGCGTGCGACCTGAGCGCGTTACGCACGATCGCCTCGACTGGCTCGCCGTTGTCGCCCCACAGCTTCGAGTACGTCTACCGCGACGTCAAACGCGACGTGCACTTGGCGTCGATCTCGGGGGGGACCGACATCGTTAGTTGCTTCATGCTCGGGGTGCCGACCCTTCCCGTCTACGCCGGCGAGATCCAGGCGCCAGGCCTCGGCGTCGACCTGCTCGTCGTCGACG
>JBIQMD010000230.1:0-4018 GCA_044463725.1 Truepera radiovictrix | reverse complement strand
ATCTACCGCGTTTCGCGGCTCGTTTCGCGCTACACGGGCATGGTCGTGCAACCGAACAAGGCCGTGGTTGGCGAGAACGCCTTCGCGCACGAGGCTGGCATCCACCAAGACGGCGTCATCAAGAACAAGAGCACATACGAGATCATGAACGCCGAACTCGTTGGCCGCGAGGCGGGCGTGCTGGTGATGGGCAAGCATTCCGGCCGCAACGCGTTCAGGCAGCGCCTCGGCGAGCTTGGCTACGAGGACCTCAAGCCCGAACAGCTCAACGACCTGTTCAAGCAGTTCAAGGAGCTGGCCGACCTCAAGCAGGCGGTCACGACGGAGGACATCAGGGCCCTCGTCGAGAACGAGATCGTCAAGGTCGCGGAGACCTACCGGCTGGAGCACGTGCAGTTCCAGTCCGGCACGGGCGGCATGACGCCGCAGGCGCTCGTGCGCCTGCGGGCCCCAGACGAGTTGCTCGAGGCCACCGCGACTGGCTCCGGGCCCGTTGACGCAGCCTTCAAGGCCCTCGCGAGCCTCACGCCCATTCCCATCGTGCTCGAGAGTTACGACCTCAAGGCGATCGGCAGCGGCACGGACGCCCTCGGCGAGGTCACCATCCGCGTTACCGCTGATGGTCAGACGCTCTTCGGGCGCGCCATCTCGACTGACGTAGTTCACTCGTCTGTGCTCGCTTACGTAGACGTCATGAACAAGCTCGCGGCTGGGGTGGGTAGAACCAAAGCCGCCGGTGCGACCCTCACCATGACGCTACCGTGAGCACCGAAGTCAGCGGCCTACCCGCGGTCGAGGTCTACGACACGACCTTGCGCGACGGCACACAGGGCCAGGACGTGCACTTCACGAGCGACGACAAGGTGGCCATCGCGCGGCGCCTTGACGCTTTCGGCATCGAGTTCATCGAGGGCGGCTGGCCGGGCTCCAACCCCAAGGACGCGCGCTTCTTCGAGGCCATGCGGGGCGTGGAGCTGACCAACGCCAAGCTGACGGCGTTCGGCAGCACCCGTCACAAGGACAGCGCACCCGAGGACGACGCCAACCTGCGTGCTCTCCTGGACGCCTCGACAGAGGTCGTTGCCATCTTCGGTAAGTCGTGGACGTTTCACGTCGAGCACGCGCTCGGCGCAACGCTAGAGGCGAACCTCGAGATGATCCGCTCCTCGGTGGAGTTCCTGCGCGCGCAAGGGAGGCGCGTGTTCTACCTCGCTGAACACTACTTCGACGGGCACCGCGCCGACTCCGCCTACGCCATCGCTACCCTGAACGCTGCCCTCGCCGGTGGGGCTGAACGGCTTGTGCTTTGCGACACGAACGGCGGCACACTGCCAGACTCCGTTGCCGCCCGCACGCGCGAAGTGGTGGCCATGAGCCCCGTCTTGGTCGGCATTCACGCTCACAACGACGGTGAACTGGCGGTGGCGAACAGCCTAGCAGCCGTGCAGGCGGGCGCTCAGCACGTGCAGGGCACCGTCAACGGCTACGGCGAGCGTTGCGGCAACGCCAACCTCGTTAGCATCATCGCGAACTTGGCGCTTAAGCTTGGACGCCCGCAACCGCAGCACCTGCATGAACTGAAGGCCCTCTCAAGCTACGTAGACGAACGCGCCAACCTCGCACCTAACGTACGTGCTGCGTACGTTGGCGACGGCGCATTCGCTCACAAGGGCGGCATTCACGTGTCGGCCGTCAACAAGTTGCCTGAGACCTATGAGCACGTGCCGCCCGAAAGCGTTGGCAACCGCAGGCGGGTACTCGTGTCCGACCTGTCCGGGCGCGCGAACGTGGTGGCCAAACTAGCCGAGTGGGCTGCTGGTGCAGTTGGCGAGGCTGACGGCCAGCAGGCAGGCGTTACCGGCGCCGGCGTTGATACCCGCGAGGTCGTTGCGCACATCAAGGAGCTCGAGGCGCGCGGTTACGCCTTCGAGGGCGCGGAGGCCAGCTTCCAGCTCCTCACGCGCAAGGTGAAGGGCGGGTTCGAACCGTACTTTCACGTGAACGGTTTCACCGTGATGATCGACAAGACGGTTGGCACGCCGCGCTGCGAAGCCACGGTGCGCCTGCTCGTCGCGGACCACGAGGAGCATAGCGCCGCCTCTGGCGACGGCCCCGTCAACGCCCTCGACCGGGCACTGCTCAAGGCGCTTGGTTCGTTCTACCCGACGCTCCTGACGCTCTCGCTGCGCGATTACAAGGTGAGGGTGCTCTCCGGGCCAGACACGGGTACCGCCAGCGTGGTGCGGGTCCAGGTCGAGATGGGCGACGGCACGACGACGTGGAGCACGGTCGGGGCCAGCACCAACATCATCGAGGCGTCGTACGAGGCCCTGATAGACGCGTACGAGTACAAGCTAGTCAGCGACGGGGTAACGCCACTGCGCGCAGGCAAGGACTTGCCGGCTAGCGCTTAGCTGTACGCCGCCACCGTGCCGTCGAGGGCCGCGACTATCACGCGGTCCCCGAGCGGCAGGGGCGACGCCTGGATGGCGGCGTTCGCGACCTTGTCTAGCAGCAGCACGCGGCCGGTGCGCGCGTCCAGCACGATGAGGTCGCCGCCTTCCGTGACGACGTAGAGCGCGCCTGCAGCCACGCTAGGCGAGGCCGTAACGGGGGCGGGGAGAGGGCGCGTCCAGACGTCGTCCCCGCTACGCAGCGACAGGCAGTGCAAGCGCTGACCCCACGAAACCACGAAGACGTACTGTTGCCACACGACCGGCGTGCTCCACTGCTCGCCTTCGAGGTCGTAGCTCCAGACGACCTCGCGCTTGGCGAGGTCGAAGGCGTGGACCTCACCTTGTCTTACCGGGATGAGGAGGAGGCCCCCGGCAGCGGCCGGGGGCGTTGCAACGGTCCCGACCTCGACCTTGAATGCTGACGCGCCCGTGTTGCTGCGGATGGCGTGCAGCCACCCGTCGCGCGTCGGCACGATGGCGAGGCCGCCGTGCAGCGTCGGGGCCGTGGCTGGCCGCGCGCCCAGGCTTAGGCGCCAGCGCTCCTCGCCTGCCGCCGACCACTGCGCCATGCCGTCATCCAGGGCCACCACGAGCTCCGCGCCGTACTGGGCGGCGCCAACTACGTCGTCGTCGAGGCGCTCCCAAGCCAGTTCGCCTCGCGGCCAGTGGAGGGCGCGCATGGCGCCGTCGCGGCTTGCTAGGTAGAGGGTGTCTCCAACGACGAGCGGCGCCTGGCTGGCCTCGTCACGCAGCTCGAAGGTGGCTTGGAGTCCGCCGTCCGCTGGCCTCACTACCGCGAGGGCGTCAGACCGCTGCCCGACGAGGAGGAAGCCACCGGCAGAGGAAAGCCCGGACGGGAACTGCGGGCCTTCGTCTAGTTCGAGCGTCCAGCGCCGCTCCAACGCCGTCGGGTTGGCCGGCCCGGTCGGGTAGGCGCCCGTGCGGCCGGGGCCGCTGTGGGCCTGCTGCGGTGCGCGCTGCAAGACCGAGGCCCTGATGGCGCGCAGAGCGTCCGCCACTGCCCAGCCGGACGTTGGGCGCTTGCTCGGGTCCTTCTCGAGGAGGGAGAGTATCAGCCGCGCGAGCGGAGTCGGCACCTGCGGGTTGAGCTCCTGCGGGTGGACGGGCGTGCCATAGACGTGCTGGTAGAGGACGGCCTGGTCGTTGTCTGCGTCGAACGCCGCGACCCCCGTGACGGTGCGGTAGAGGACCGCCCCGAAGGCGTAGAGGTCTGTGGCCGCTCCCGTTGGCTCGCCGGTTGCCTGCTCGGGCGCCATGTATTGCGGGGTGCCGAGAGTGAAGCCCGTGCGCGTGAGTGCGCGCGAACTCTCGGTCAGCTGCACCAACCCGAAGTCCATGACCTTTGGGGTGCCCTGCGGGGTGACGAGGATGTTGCGCGGGGTGAGGTCGCGGTGCACCATGCCGAGGCGGTGAACGTAACCGAGCGCTTCCGCCACCGTTATCGCCGCCCCGAGCAGGCGGTCGCTTTGCTCCGGATCGCCCTCGTACGGGCCCAGGTCCGTGATCGGGCCGCCCTCGATGAGCTCCATCGCGAAGTAGAC
>JBIQMD010000229.1:0-4027 GCA_044463725.1 Truepera radiovictrix | reverse complement strand
GACCACGGCATCGTGCTCGTGTTCGACGAAGTGCAGACGGGCTTCGGACGGACCGGCAAGTTCTTCGCCTACGAGCATCACGGCGTACTGCCTGACGTGATGGTCATGGCCAAGGGCCTGGGCAGTGGCCTGCCCATCTCCGGCATCGCCGCGCGCCCAGCGCTGACGGCCAAGTGGGAGAGGGGCACCCACGGCGGCACTTACGGCGGCGGGAGCACGCTGCCGCTCGCCGCGGCGTGCGCCACCATCGACGCCCTCATCGCGGAGGACCTCCCCCGTAACGCCGAGCGCATGGGCGCCCGGCTGGTGGCTGGCCTGCGCCGCTTGCAGCAGGAGCACCACGAGATCGGCGACGTCCGCGGCCTAGGGCTAATGGTCGGCGTGGAGTTCTCCGGCCCCAAGGGGCTCGCCAAGGCCGTGCAGCAAGCGTGCCTGGCCGAGAACATGCTGCTCCTGACCTGCGGGGTGGACGACCAGGTCGTGCGCTTCATCCCACCGCTAGTAGTCGGTGAGGGTGAGATCGACGAGGGCCTTGCCGTGTTCGGTCGCGCCATCGCCAAGGCGACCGCCGTGAAGGCCGTGGGGGCAGTGTGAGCGGCATCAAGTTGGTCACCGATATCCCCGGGCCGAAGAGCCGCGCCATGGTGGCGCGCCGCGACGCTAGGGGCGCCCGCGGCGCATCGCGCTTGACGGACCTCGGCGTTGCCGGGGCGCACGGCGCGTACGTCGTCGACGTGGACGGCAACCGCCTGCTCGACTTCGCGGGCGGCATCGGCGTGCTTGGCGTCGGACACACGCCAGAGAACGTGGTGCGGGCGTTGCAGGACCAGGCGGAACGGCTCATCCACATGTGCGCCATCGTCGGCACCTACGAGCCCTTCGTCGCCGTGCTAGAGGCCCTGTGCGAAGCGGCACCAGGCGACTTCCCCAAGAAGGCCGTGCTCATGAACTCCGGCGCAGAGGCGCTCGAGACCGCCGTCAACATCGCGCGCGCCCACACGGGGCGCCAGGCAGTCGTCGTGTTCGAAGGCGGTTACCACGGACGCACGAACCTCACACTTGGCATGACGAGCAAGTACGCCCTCTTCAAGAAGGGCTTCGGGCCGTTCGCGCCCGAGATCTACCGGCTGCCATTCCCTGACGTCTACCGGCGCCCGGCTGGCATGAGCGAGGACGCGTACCTAGACACGGCCATAGCCGCGCTCGACAAGGCCATGGTGGCGCAAGTCGACCCGGGCGCCATCGCCGCGTTCGTCATCGAGCCAGTGCAGGGGGAGGCAGGCTTCCTGCCCGTGCCGCCACGCTTCTTCAGGCGCCTGCGCGAAATCGCTGACGCTAACGGCATCGTGCTCGTGGCGGACGAAGTGCAGTCAGGCATGGGCCGCACGGGCAGGCTCTGGGCCGTCGAGCATTACGGCGTAGTCCCCGACCTCATAACGACAGCCAAGTCATTAGCGGCAGGCATGCCGCTCTCCGCGGTCGTCGGCCGCGCCGAGATGCTCGACGCCCCTCACCCTGGCGGCCTTGGCGGCACCTACTCTGGCAACCCACTCGCGTGCGCTGCGGCGCTCGAGGCGTTGAGCACCCTGAGCAGCCCCGCCTTCCTCGACCGCGCAACGCGCGTCGGTGAGAGGCTGCGAGCCGGGCTCGAACGCATGGCGGCTGAGAACGAACTCGTCGGCGAGGTGCGCGGCCTCGGCCCCATGCTGGCGATGGAGTTCGTGAAGGACCGCACCACGAAAGAGCCGTTCCCCGACGTCGTACTCGAGGTCACCAAGCAGGCGCTGAAGCGTGGTCTCATCGTCATACGTGCGGGTCTCTACTCGAACTGCATTCGCCTACTTCCGCCCCTCAACCTTAGCGACGCGGAAGTCGACGAGGGTCTGAGCGTGCTGGCTGAGGCAGTGGCGGCGGCTTGCGACATGCACGCCCCAGCAGCGACCGCCTGAGCGCGGCGCCGATGGCGGGGTTCGCCCGCGCGAAGAGGAGTTGACACGTGGCAGTAACCAAGCCAGACACGAAGTACCCGCTCAAGCAACTGATCGGGGGCGAGTGGCTAGACGCCGCCAACGGCGGGGTATGGGACCTGATCGACCCGGGCAGTGAGGACGTCGTCCAGCAGATCGCGTTCGGCGGGGGGGAGGACGCCGACAGCGCCATTGCGGCCGCCGCAGCCGCGTACCCAGAGTGGGCAGCCAAGACCGCATACGAGCGCGGCAAGGTCCTCGAGCGAGCTGCGGCCTGGATCAAGGCCAACGTCGACGACTTGGCGCGCCTCACGACCGAGGAGTCGGGCAAGCCGCTTGGGGACTCGCGCGGCGAGTGGCTCTCCGCCACGAGTTACTTGTCGTGGTTCGCCGGCGAGGGCGTGCGCGTCTACGGACGCACCGTGCCGGCCCAGGTGCCGGGTAGGCGCATCAGCGTCGTGCCGCAGCCGCTCGGGGTGGTCGCTACCATCACCGCCTGGAACTTCCCCGTCTACAACATCGTGCGTACCTGGGCGGCCGCCCTCGCGGCAGGTAACACCGTGGTTGGGCGGCCGTCCGAGTTCACGCCGCGCTCCGCCATGCTCCTCGGGCAGGCGCTCGCCGAGGCCGGTGCTCCTGCAGGCGTCATCAACGTCATCAACGGCGACCCCGAGGCCATGGGCCAGGCGTTCCTCAACGACGCGCGCGTGCGCAAGCTTGCGTTCACTGGCAGCCCGCGCGTCGGGAAGCTCCTCATGGACGGCGCTTCGCGCACCCTCACGCGCTTGGCGCTCGAGCTGGGCGGCAACGCCCCCGTCATCGTCTTCCCAGACGCGAAAGAACTCGGGCGGCTAGTGAAGCTGGCGGCGCGCTTCAAGGCGCGCAACGCCGGCCAGGTGTGCATCGCGCCGCAACGCTACTACCTGCACGAGAGCGTGGCCGACGAGTTCACGGCTGGCGTCGTCAAGGCGATGGCCGAACTGAAGGTCGGCCACGGGCTAGAGGACGGCGTGCAGGTCGGGCCGCTCATCAACGCCCGCCAACGCGACCGCGTGGAGGAGTTGGTGGCGTCGGCCGCCGCGGCCGGCGCCACGGTCGCCACCGGCGGCAAGCGGCTGGAGCGCAAGGGTTACTTCTACGAGCCGACGGTCGTCACGGGCGTCGAGCCAGGCACGCGGCTGTACGAGGAGGAGATCTTCGGGCCGGTGCTGCCGATCACGACCTTTTCGACCGCAGCCGAGGTGTTGGCGCGCGCCAACGCCACGGAGTACGGGCTGGCCGCCTACGTCTTCACGTCAGACCTGAACACGGCCATCGCCATGTCGGAGAAGCTCGAGTTCGGCATGATCGGGATAAACGACTGGATGCCCGTCACGCCCGAGGCGCCGTTCGGCGGCGTCAAGGGCAGCGGTATCGGCCGCGAGACGGGCGCCGAAGGCATCTTGGAGTATCTGGAGCAGAAGGCCGTGTTCATCGGCGGGGTAGAGCTGCCGTAAGCCCGCAGCGGTGGGGGGTGACGGCGGCGTAGACTTACGGTCGGTAGATGGCCGCAGTGTCCTCTTCACCCCCTTCAACACTAGACGCCGCAGAGGTCCTCACCCGCGTGCGCCGCACCATGCGGCTCTCGTTGGTGGAGGGCAGCCTCATGCAGGTGTTCCTCAACTGGACGTCAGGCAGTGTCCTAGTTGGGTACCTGCTCGCGTTGGGTGCGTCGCCGACGCATATCGCGTTGGTCGGCAGCGTGCCGTTCCTTGCCCAGGTCTTCAGTCCGTTAGGTGCCCTGGCGGCCGAGGTCCTTGGCCACAGGCGCCTGCTTGCCGCGGCGCTTGGCGCCACCGGCCGCGCGAGCTGGGTGTTGGCCGCGTTCCTCCCGCAACTGAACGTGCCTGACGTACTGCGCCCGACGCTGCTCGTCGGGCTCGTGTTCTTCGCTAGTGCGTTCCAAGCGACGGTAGCTACCGTGTGGACCGCCTGGATGGGAGACGTCGTGCCTGACGACAGGCGCGGCCGCTACTTCGGCATGCGTGTCGGCGTCCTCGGCGCCGTGGGCACCCTCGCGA
>JBIQMD010000228.1:0-4028 GCA_044463725.1 Truepera radiovictrix | reverse complement strand
GCGGGTGCGTGCGTTGGTTTTCGTAGACTGCCCGCGGACGGGCAAGCCACGCCGATGGCGCAGGCCGCGGTAGCAGCCGATGTCCATCAAGCGCTTGATGTTGAGCTGCACCTCGCGGCGCAAGTCGCCCTCGACCTTGTAGTCGCGGTCGACGACTTCACGCAAGCGCGTGACTTCTGACTCTGTGAGGTCCTTGACGCGCGTGCTGGCGTCAACCTCGGCCTTGGCCAGGATCTCGACTGAGCGGCTCCAACCGATACCGTAGATGTACGGCAGCGCCGCTTCGATGCGCTTGTCGCGCGGCAAGTCTACGCCTGCAATACGCGCCACTCTCAGCCCTGCCTTTGCTTATGCGTCGGGTTGGTTGGACAAATGACGTAGACCCGACCGTGGCGGCGGACGACTTTGCACTTATCACACATTGGTTTCACTGAAGCCCGTACTTTCATGCTCCAACTCCTACTCCTACTTACGGTAGACGATGCGACCCTTCTCGGGGTCGTAGGTGCTGATCTCCAGAACGACGCGGTCGCCTGGCAGAATGCGGATGTAGTGACGGCGCATCTTGCCCCCAACATGGGCAAGAATCTCAGGTCCTGCGTCCAACTGAACCAAGAAGGTCGTGTTGGGGCGCGCCTCTAATACCACGCCTTCGGTGCGGATAGTATCTTGCGTCGTTTCTTCCTGCCGCTCTACACGTGGTTTTCTGGGAGGACCCGATCTCTTACGCGCCATGCACACCTCCTGGGGCGGTCGGGTTGGCGTTCTTGATTCCCGTACCGCCGCTTGCTGTCAGCACCCAAGGACCATCTTCAGTGATGGCTACGGTGTGCTCGAAATGTGCCGCTAGGCTCCCGTTCTCAGTGGATGCCGTCCAGCCGTCGTCTGCGATGACGACGCGTGAGCGTCGCTGAGCCACCATGGGCTCGATCGCCAGAACGAGGCCAGGACGGAGAACAGGTCCTGTACCGGCACGACCAAAGTTGGGCACTTCCGGTCCTTCATGGAACTCACGACCGATGCCGTGACCCACGAACTCTCGAACTACCCAGTAACCAGCCGCTTCGACGACGTCCTGAATGGCCGCGGAAACATCGCCTAAACGGTTGCCCGCTTCGGCCCTCTCGATACCGGCGTACAAAGAACGCTCGGTGACCTCGAGGAGCCTGCTGGCATCGACGGAAACCTTACCAACCGCATAGGTGCGCGCCATATCGGCCGCGTACCCGCGGTAGAAGGTTCCGATGTCGATCGAGATTATATCGCCTTCCCTCAATTGGCGGTCGTTTGGGAAACCGTGAACGACGACCTCGTTTGGGCTGGCGCAAATCGTGGCAGGAAAGCCGTTGTAGCCTTTGAAAGCAGGCTTCCCGCCGCGTGAGAGGATAGCATCTTCGGCCAGCGCGTTCAACTCGCTGGTCGTGACACCAGGCGCCACCGCCGCCTCGACCACCGCGAGGGCCTCGCGGTTGATTACCGCTGCCTCCGCCATGATCTCCAGCTCGCTGCGGCGCTTGATGATCATGCCAACTCGCTTTCCAGCGCATTCTCGATGCGCGCTTCTACGGCCTGGGTAGAACCCATCCCGTCGACGCTGCGGTGTTGGCCGTGTTGCTGGTAGTAATCGATCAGCGGTGCGGTCTGCTCGCGGTAGACGGCCATGCGGCGCAAGATGGTGGCCTCGTTGTCGTCCGAGCGGCCTTCTTGCTCGGCACGACCGACTAGGCGGCGTACGAGTTCGGCGTCATCGACGACCAACTCGAGCGCTGCCGTGATGCCAACACCGTAGCTGGCAAGCAGCTCGTCAAGCGCCTCGGCCTGACCGGTGGTACGTGGGAAGCCGTCAAGCAGGACGCGGATGGGGTTCATCTTGTCGAGTTCGGCTTTGACCATGCCGATGATGATCTCGTCCGGCACGAGCGAGCCCTCGTCCATGACGGCCTTGGCCTTGCGGCCAAGCTCAGTGCCGTCACGGACGTGCGCGCGGAGCATGTCACCGGTAGAGAGCTTCTGCAGGTGGCGGCTGGCGGCAAGCAGGTTGGCCTGCGTGCCCTTGCCAGCCCCGGGCGGGCCCATGAGTAGTACGACCTCAGGAGTATCCCCGGTCACCTAGAAGCGCCTCCCGCGGCCGCGGATGCGGCCCTTGGACACGAAGCCCTCGTAGTGACGCATCATGAGCTGAGATTCCAACTGGCGCAAGGTGTCTAGCGCAACGCCGACCATGATCAGCAGGCCAGTGCCGGAAAACACTAGCGACAGTTGCTGTTGACCGGTGAGCCAGGAGAACGTCTGCGGTAGCGCGTTCACCAGGCCGAGGAACAGCGCGCCCCACAGGGTGATGCGGTTGGTGATGCGCGTGAGGTGCTCGGTCGTCTGCTGACCGGGGCGCACCCCAGGCACGAAGCCGCCGTACTCACGGAGGTTCTCACTGATGCGGCGCGGGTCGAACGAGATCTGGGTGTAGAAGTAAGTGAACCCGACGATGAGCAGGGTGCTTAGGAGCAGGCCCTGCCACTGAGCGGGGTTGAACCAGGCGCCTAGGCTCTGCATCCAGTTGATCTCGGGGAACGCCCCGATGAGTGTTTGCGGGAGGACCAGGATAGCCACCGCGAAGATGATGGGGATAACCCCAGCGGCGTTGAGGCGCAGGGGGATGTAGGTCGTCTGGCCGCCCATTACCTTGCGGCCGACCACCTTGCGTGCGTACTGCACGGGAATGCGGCGCTCGGCTTGCTGCACGAGGACCATGCCAGCGATGGCCACCACCAGCAGCACGATGTAGAAGAGCAGGCCGAAGACGTTGGCCTCCCCCGCCCCGATGAGGGCAAACTGTTGCCCGAGGGCACCAGGGAAGGCGGCGACGATACCGGCATAGATGATCAGCGAGATGCCGTTACCGATGCCGTACTCCGTGATCTTCTCACCGAGCCACATGACGACCGTGATGCCAGCCACCTGCGTGACGAGCACGACGAACCAGAAGAACGGCCCGTTGGCCCAACCGACCTTGAGCGCGCCGGATGGCCCGATGAGGGCAATCGCCAAGAACAACGCCTGAATGGCGCCGAGGGCCGTAGCGCCCCAGCGCGTGTACTGCGTGATCTTGCGCCGCCCCTCCTCGCCCTCCTTGGAGAGCTTCTCGAGAGGCGGGTAGGTGCTCGTCAGCAACTGGATGATGATGCTGGCGGTGATGTACGGGATTACTCCGAGCGCCGCGATCGAGAAGACCTCGAAGTTGCCGCCGGAGATGAAGTTCAGCAGCGAGAACACGCCGCCACCGAACCCGCCCGCTTTGAGCGCCTGGATGTCGACCCCCGGGGTGGGGATGTGAACCATCAAGCGGTAGGCGGCGAGGAGTCCGATGGTGACGAGCAGCTTGGCCCGCAAGTCCGGGATGACCAGAGCATTGCGAAAGGCCTTCAGCATGCTTAAGCTCCCTCAGCCGGTGCGGCTGGGAGTACTACCTTGCCACCGGCGGCGGCGACGGCTGCGAGGGCGCCCTTGGAGGCGGCGTCGACCGTGATGACTAGGCCCTTGACCTCGAGTTCGCCGTCAGCGAGCAGCTTGACGGGGTGATCAACGCGGCGGATGAGGCCGGCTGCCACAAGCTTCTCGGCTGCGATCTCCTCGTTGGCCGCAAAACCGTTGAGGTCGCGCAGGTTGACGAGCTGCAGTGGGTCCTTGACGCGAGTGAAACCGCGCTTCGGGAGGCGCATGATGAGGCGCGAACGCCCACCTTCCCAGCCTGCGCCCTGGCTAAAGCCGGCGCGGCTCCTCTGGCCCTTCTGGCCACGGCCGGCGGTCTTACCACGACCGCTACCGAGACCCCTGCCCACGCGCTTGCGGGACTTCTTCGCGCCCGGTGCCGGGCTGAGTTCGTTCAACTTCACCGCTTCTCGTTCCCTTCGATGACGAGGAGGTGCTTGACCTTCTCGACCATCCCACGAGTCGACTCGTTGTCTACCACCTCGCGCACGTCACCGATCTTCTTGAGCCCGAGGGCGTTGACGGTGCCGCGCTGCGTCTTG
>JBIQMD010000227.1:0-4036 GCA_044463725.1 Truepera radiovictrix | reverse complement strand
TCGAGCTCCTCGGCGAGGAGTTGAGCGTCGCGCAGCGTGGTTGCGGAGTAGCTGGGGTACGAGGCGAGCCTACCGAGGACGCGCGCGCGCCTGCCCTCGTCGAGGAACGCGAGCATCGCCTTCGGTCCGGCGCCAGCGTGCAGCGGCACCGCTTGGCCGAGCACTGAAGCGAGGCGCACCTTGTGGGCACTCTCGCGGCGGTCGAGGCAGACTGCTTGGTCGCCAGCAAGGGCATTGAGGTTCACGGATTCCCCCGTCTCGTCGGCCAGCGCGTCTAGTTGCGGTGAAGCGACCTCGACGAGCGTGAGGGGCCGCCCGTGAGCGCTGGCTGCGCTGAGGACGTTGGCGATCGGGGTGACGGTGTAGCGCCCGCTACTGTCCGCAACGATGAAACCGCCAGCTTCGAGGGTACGAAGTGAGCGGTAGAGCTGGTTCTTCTCGAACGGCGTCACCTGCTGCAGGTCGGCTAGGCCGTAACGGTGCGGCGGTTTGCCGAACGCCAGGAGTACCTGGAGGGTGCGCAGCGCTGATTGGATGACGTACTGGTTTGGCAAGGTCATCTCCAATGGAGGCCAAGCAACTGCCTAGAGTTTCGTATGATGAGACGTTCTCGCATCGCCATACGCCGTGCCGATTGAGAGATGATAGTCGGCCACTCCGACTATGTAAACCCCCTTGCGCTGGTCGATCCTTAACGCACGGCGCCAGCGGTAGCATGGTCGGCAGCGGCGCCGACGCGCCACCCAGGAGGGAACATGCTCAGCGAAAGAACCGTCCGCGAGGGGCCTCGCCTCGGGCTCCCGCGGCTGCCGAACAGCGAAGTAGTAACGGGCAACATCGTCGACGCGGCCGCGGACACCATCGTCATCGGCCTCTTCTCGGGCACGGCGCCGCAAGACAACGCCACGGCCGCAGTCGACGCGGCGCTCGGCGGCGTCATCGCCAAGCTGAGCGCCAGCGGCGACATCAGCGGCAAGCTAGGAGAAGTCACCGTCCTCTACCCAACCAGTGGCGTCGAGGCGCAGCGCGTCCTCGTCGCTGGCCTAGGCGAGCGCGCAACCTTCGGGCCAGAAGCGGTGCGGCGCGCGTCCGCAGCTGCCGCCCTCAAGGCGCGCGACCTCGGCGCAACCAACCTCGCCACCGTCATCCACGGCGCAGGCGCCGGCGTGGGCGGCCTAGCCCCTAGCGAGGCAGCGCAAGCCACGCTCGAGGGCGCCCTCCTAGCCAGTTACCGCTACGGCGGCTGGCGTGAAATGGCCAAGACGCCGACCACCGGTCTCGAGCTGATCACGCTAGTCGAACCAGACGAAACGCAGAAGGCGAACTACGTTGACGGCGCGCTAGCAGCGCACGCCGTAGCCCGCGGCGTTGCACTTGCGCGCGATCTCGTCAACCTGCCACCCGTGTACGCCACGCCGGAGTACCTCGCCCAGCCCGCCCTCACGCTGGCCGAGCGCACCGGCCTGGGCGTCACCATCGGCGACAGGGCCTGGGCGGCGGAACGCAAGATGGGAGCCTTCCTCGCAGTCGCCAAGGGCTCGGCGCACGAACCGCGCTTCATCGAGCTCGTCCACAACGCAGGGCGCACCGACCTCCCGCTCGTCGTGCTCATCGGCAAGGGCGTCACCTTCGACAGCGGGGGCCTGTCGCTCAAGTCGCGCGACGGCATGATCCCAATGAAGTCGGACATGGCAGGCGCCGCCGCCGTGCTCGGTGCCATGCAGGCAACAGCCGAGCTTGACCTCAACGTGCGCGTAGTCGCCCTCTGCCCATGCGTGGAGAACATGCCAGACGGCGCAGCGTTCAGGCCATCGGACGTGCTGATCGCAAGCAACGGGCTCAGCATCGAGGTCCTCTCCACCGACGCCGAGGGTCGCTTGGCACTAGCCGACGCCCTCGTGTACGCCCAAGGACTCGAACCTGCCGCCGTGATCGACATCGCCACCCTAACGGGCTCGAGCGTGACGGCGCTTGGCGCTGGCGTGGCTGCGTCCCTCTTCGCGAGCGACCAGACACTACGCGCTCGCCTCGAGACGGCGTCGAGCGCAACCAACGAACGCGTGTGGCCCATGCCGCTCTTCGAGGAGTACCGCGCGACCATCGAGTCGCAAGTAGCTGACCTCAAGAACACGGGCGGCGCGCAGGGCGGCGTCGGCACGGCCGCCGTCTTCCTGCAGGCGTTCACCGACTACCCGTGGGCGCACCTCGACATGGCAGGCATGGCCCTCGTCGACGGCCCGCAGGGCAAGGCCTACCTCACGCCAGGGGCAACGGGGTACGGCGTGCGCCTCTTCGTGGAGTTCCTGCGCGACTGGGCTTGAGGCCTAGGCGGGACTAGAGTGAAGGCATGAGTGAGACAACATCGACCGCCGTCCTAGCTGGTGGCTGCTTCTGGTGCCTCGAGGCCGTTTTCGACGGTCTCGAAGGCGTCAGCAAGGTGAGTTCTGGTTATGCGGGCGGGCACGTAGCCAACCCGACGTACGAGCAGGTGTGCACGGGCAGGACTGGCCACGCCGAAGTCGTGAAGCTCGAGTTCGACCCTGCCGTCGTTAGTTACGCGGACATCCTGCGCGTGTTCTTCACGCTGCACGACCCGACCACCAAGGACAGGCAGGGTAACGACATCGGCACGCAGTACCGCTCCGCCATCTACTACCAGGGCGAGGAGCAGCGCCAGACGGCCGAGGCCGTCATGGGCGAGGTGACCGCCAACGGCATCTACGCCGACCCGCTCGTTACGGAGTTGGAGCCGCTCGCCACCTTCTACCCGGCGGAGGCCTACCACGAGGATTACTTCGCCAAGAACCCCCGCCAGCCCTACTGCGCAGCCGTGATAGCCCCGAAAGTAGCGAAGTTCCGCAAGCTCTACCTAGAGCGCCTGAAGCCGGAGTACGTCTAGCCCCAGTCAGCCCGGCAGTCCGCCGAACGTCTCGCAGAGGCGTTTGACGGCCGCCACGCCGAGTTCGAAGTCGGCCATGCGCACGTTCTCGTTGGGGCTATGCGCCCGCGAACCAGGGTGACCGCAACCGAGGCCGACGACTGGCAGGCCGAGGTGCTCGAGGAACGGGTGCATGGGGCCGGAGCCGGCGCTGTTCGGGTAAGCGACCGGCTCGCGGCCGTACACGTCACGCAAGGCAGCGATGGTGGCCTGAACGAACGGGTGGTCGACGTCCGAGCGGGCAGCGAACTCGCTCATCTCCAACTCCGTCATCTCGATGTCGCCGAACCCTAAGCGGTCTAGGTGCGCGCGCAGGCCACCCAGGATCTTCGCTGGGTCCTGGTACGGCACGAGCCTGATGTCAAGCTTCGCGCTGGCGGTGGCCGGCAGCACGGTCTTGGAGCCCGGCCCCGAGTAACCGGAAGTGAAGCCGTTGTAGTTGATGTTCGGCTCCATGAGGCGCACGCGTTGGAACTCGCTCCCTTTCACGCCACCCAAGTAGCCGCTGACACCGTAAACCTCTGCCAGTTCGCCCGCCTCGTCTGGCAGCGCGTCGAGCAGCGCCTGCTCGCCTGCCGTCAACGGGGCGACGTCGGCGTAGAAGCCGTCGATCAGCACGCGCCCGTTCCCGTCGCGCAGCGACGTCAGCGCCTGCGCTAGCCGGTAGATGGGGTTCTCGACGACGGCGCCCAGTGAGGAGTGCAGGTCGTGCCCGGCCGTGCGGACTTTCAGCTCGAGGCAGACGACGCCCTTCAGGCCGAAGTAGGTCATGGGGGCGCCGCTAGCGGTAACGCCGCCGAACTCCCACACGCAACCGTCGGCCCGCAGGCGCTCGGCGTTCTCTGCGACGTAAGGCGCGAGGTTCGGGCTGCCTACCTCCTCCTCGCCCTCCACCACGAACTTGAAGCCGAACGGGATGGAGCCGTGTTCGTCGCGGTACCAGCGCAACGCGGCCAGCCTCGACACGAGCTCGCTCTTGTCATCGGAGACGCCACGGCCGCACCAACTATCACCCACTTGCGTTAGCACGAACGGGTCGGTGCGCCACTCGTCGAGCGGATCGGCTGGCTGCACGTCGTAGTGGTTGTAGAAGAGGAT
>JBIQMD010000226.1:0-4052 GCA_044463725.1 Truepera radiovictrix | reverse complement strand
TTTGAGGTTCGCCGTTGATGACGACCTGCGACTCACTGCCTAGTTCGCCAGTGATGACACCGCTGTTGCGGTCGATGGTGACGGACGAAACCTTGCCCTTATCGACTAGTTCCGTGAAGGTGGAATAGTTGATCTCGCGGCTTCCCGAGCCAGAATTGAACTGGTTGAATACGAAGATGCCCAATATGAGGAGCATCACGACCAGCCAGGGGTTAAACGAACGTTTCAACGAAAGCCTCCAGGGTCTGGGTACCTCAATCGGCCGCGGGTGGCAGGGCTGCGGACACGACCGCGGGGCTCCACGGACCAATGGTAAGAGCGTAGCACCGCACCATGAGCCAACACTGTACCGGGGCGTCAATTCCCTTCGGGAACCTTAACGTCCGGAGCGTGCTAGCGACGTTAGTGCGCCAACGAGACGACGCCCGTCACAAGAACTTGAAGCCCTTCGGCACCGTGACGAGGCCGCCGTCCGACACGATGAGGCCGCGTGCGCGGTCCTGGTCTAGGTCCACGCCGAGCGTCTCTCCGTCAGGCACGACGACGTTCTTGTCGATGATGGCGTTCTTGACTACGGCGTGGCGCCCAACGGTCACGTTGTCGAACAACACGCTGTTCTCCACCGTTGCGTACGAATTGACGCGCACGCGGCGGAACGCAACCGTGTGCCTCAACGTTGCGCCTGAGATGATCACGCCCCCAGCGACGAGCGAGTTGAAAGCTTGACCGCGGCGCCCTTCCTCCTCGTGAACGAACTTGGCCGGGGCCGAGAACTCGGCGGAGGTGCGTAGCGGCCACTCCTCGTTGTAGAGGTCGAACTCCGGCTTGACGGCCACTAGGTCCATGTTCGCTTCCCAGTAGCTCTCGAGGGTGCCGACGTCGCGCCAGTACGTGTTCGGTCCGACCTGCCCGCGGATGGGGTTGCGGGCGAAGTCGTATGCGAAGAGCCGCTTGCCGTCGTCAAGCGCCCGCGGCAGCACGTCCTTGCCGAAATCGTGATCGGAGTCCGGCATCTTGGCGTCGTCCTGTAGCATCTGCATGAGCGCATCTACCGTGAAGACGTAGTTGCCCATGCTGGCGAGACAGTGCGTCGGCCGCCCAGGCATCTGTTTCGGGTCATCTGGCTTCTCGTTGAACTCCGTAATGCGCCAATCCTCAGCCACCTGCAGCACGCCGAAACGCCTGCCCTCCTCGACCGGGGTTGGGTAGGCGGCGATCGTCACGTCAGCCGCGTTATCCAGGTGGTACTCGATCATGTGGCCGATGTCCATCTTGTAGATGTGGTCGCCTGAGAAGATCGCTACGAGGTCGGCGCGGTTGTTATCGATCAGGTGGAGGTTCTGGTAGATGGCGTCGGCCGTACCGCGGTACCACTCGGCGCCAAGCTCCTCGTAGAGGTACATCTGCGCGGGCGCCAGCGTGATGAAGTGGTCGTCGAGGAAGGTGCCGAAGCGCCAGTGGCGTTGGATGTGTTCAGTTAGGCTCTGCGCCTTGAACTGCGTGAGCACGTAGATGCCGTACACGCCAGAGTTGATCATGTTGTTCAGCGCGAAGTCGATGATGCGGTACTTGGCGCCGAACGGCACGGCGGGCTTGGTGCGCCGCCAAGTTAGCGGGTGAAGGCGCGAGCCCTTGCCGCCGGCGAGAACCATCCCGATGACCTTGACCTTGCGGTTGAGCATGCGCCCTCCAGACACGCGCCACTCGCAGGCGCGGAAGCGGTCGCGCTCCTGCACGGCGCGCGGCCCCTGTCGGCGTGACTGCATGATAGCCCGGCCTTAGCGCGGTAGCGTGGCTGCCATGCAGGCGCTCGAGCCCACGCTCTTCGATCACTACATCGCAGACATTCCACTGCCAGACGGCGAACCGGCGTTCAGGCGCCAACAGCTGGGCAGTTGGGTCTACGGTCACGGGGTAACCGACCCCGCGGCCATGACGAACTTGCCGCCCGACCTCCGCGAGTGGCTGACCGCCAACCTCGGCGCCCAACCGTTCGTGAAGCACCAACGCTTCCCTTCGGACGACGGCTCGGTGCGCTACCTGTTCACCCTGCGCGACGGCAAGCAGACGGAGGCCGTCTACATGCCTTACGACGGGCGCCGCACGGTGTGTATCTCGTCGATGGTCGGCTGCCCGGCAGGGTGCGCCTTCTGCGCTACCGGCGCCTTAGGTTTCGGGCGCAACCTCACCCGCGGGGAGATCGTCGCGCAGCTCGTCGAGGTCGCGCGGCACGAGGGAATAGCACCAACGACCGTCCGCAACGTCGTGCTCATGGGCATGGGCGAGGCGCTCCTCAACTACGACAACGCCATCGGCGCCATCCGCAGTTACATCGACCCGCATGGGCTCGACATGTCGCCGCGGCGCATAACCTTGTCGACGGTCGGGCTGCCGAACCGCATCGTGAAGCTGGCGGGGGAGGGGTTGCCTCTTGTCCTCGCAGTGTCACTGCACGCCCCAGACCAGGAGACGAGGCAGCGCATCATTCCTACAGCCCTGGCGCATACTGTGCCCGACATCATGGACGCGTTGCGGGAGTGGCAGGCGACGATCGGCCGCCGCATAACCATCGAGTACACAATGCTCGAGGGCGTAAACGATCACGAGTGGCAGGCTGACAAGCTCGCAGAGCTCCTCAAGGGTCTGACTAGTCACGTCAACCTCATCCCGTTCAACCCCTGGACTGACTCCGGTTTCGCCGGCACGCCGCGTGCGCGCCTCACCCAGTTCCAGCAACGCCTAGCCGCCAAGGGCGTTAGCGTGTCCGTGCGCTTCAGCCGCGGACGCGACGCCGGTGCGGCCTGTGGTCAGTTGGCACTTCAGGGCGCAGACGCCGCCGCAGTTGCCGACTCGGGGGTAGTGATGCCAGCGGCGATCTAGCAGGGCGAGAAGGCGCGGTTCTGCCCGTCACCACGGGCCATTAGTCGCTTACGAGCCGTGTAGATGGGTGGATGATTTCACAAGAACCGCCCGACCGCCCGGTATACACTTGTCGACAACTCTCGCGTGGCACGGGGTGCCGCTGAGCGAGTCGGCTGCTGGGAAGCTCCAACTGGAGGTCACCACGGACCACCTCAGGCAGCTCCGAGCACAGCAATGGAGGCAGGCATGATCAGTGGAACCCGCAGGTGGAGTGGCCGAGCGGCATTCGTCGCGCTAGCCGCAGTGCTCCTGCTCACACCGGTGTGGGGACAATCAGTCACCCAGCTGCGTGCCGACGTTGACGCTGACCCAACTAGCGTGGTCGCTAGGGTGGCGCTAGGCAACGCCTACTACGCGCAAGGCGAGTTCGAACTCGCCAAGGAGAGTTACCTAGAAGCCATCGCGCTCGACTACACGTCAGGCGACGCTCACTACGGCCTCGGCCTAGCCGAGTTCTCACGGGGCGATTACCAGGCAGCGCTCTTCGAGTTCACGGAAGTAACGCGCCTCTACCCAGAGCGCTTCGATGGGCAGTTCAACCGCGCCGTCACGCTCGCGCGCTTGCGGCGCGCCGCAGATTCGGCGCAGGCCTTCAAAGAGGCCATCGCGCAAGCAGCGCCGGAAGCCAGCCCGACGGACCGCGTCCAGGCGCAACTGGGTCTGGCCGCCCAGCTTGAGTTGAGTGACGACTGGGACGGCGCCGCCACGGCGTACGCCGCCGCCCTCGAGCTCGAGCCGAACAACTCCGACTACGTCATTCGGCGCGGCCAAGCGCTTTACCGCGCAGGCAAGGGCCTGGAAGCGCTGCCAGAACTCACGGCGCTCGAATCGAACAGCGGCGATTACCGCGTCAGCGCGCTCATCTCGGACATCTACGTAGGTCAGGGCCAGATTGATTACGGCATCTGGTCGTTGGAGCGCGCCCTCCAGAAAGCGGAGAAGGCAGATGACGCGGCCGCGCAAGCGAGCACGCTCGTCAAGCTCGGCACCCTGCAGAGCGGCCTCGGCCGCGACACGCAGGCGCGGGACCCGTTCGAGCGCGCAGTGCTCATCGACCCGTCTTCATGGGAAGCCCAGTACAACCTCGGTGCCGCGTACCTCGAGGGCGGCCAGACGCGAGAGGCGCTCAC
>JBIQMD010000225.1:0-4062 GCA_044463725.1 Truepera radiovictrix | reverse complement strand
TTCGGCGGCACGCGCCGCAGGCGCATGGCGAGCAGGGAGAAGAGCGAGACCTTGACCCCAGCCGCTACGGCCGAGATCCACAGGCCGACAGGGATGTAGTTGAACAGGATGATGAAGAAGAGGACTACTGCCCCGGCGAGAATCAGTAACGGAATATCCAACATTTATTGCTCCTTGTCGCCCGGCTGTTCGGGCGTTGATCCCGAAGCAGGCGGCGTTCCCGGGTTCCCGGGCGTGCGCGCGTCGACCGCGCGGACGGTGATGCGGTTGCCTTCGACTCTCAAGACTCGAAGTTTCGCGCCTGCGTTGACGAAATCGCCTTCACTAACTACGTCGACTCGGTCCGTGCCGAACCGAGCAACACCTGCTGGCCTTAGGTCGGACAGTGCGAGCCCTTCCTGGTCAACGAGGTCCTTGCGGTCACCCCCGAACGAGAGGCTGCCTGCATCGGGGGTAGCTATGCGGGCAGTCAGCCGGAAGGCGGCGGCCAGGCGGCTGTTCGGCAGCAGCCACAGGAGCACCCCGAGCAGCACGCCGCCGAAAAGGACGGAGTAGCCAAGCACCGGGATGGTGCCCTCCTCGAAGATGCGGATGAGCGCCACGATGATCGCGGCAACGCCAAGCACCCCGGCTACTCCGAAGCCCGGAAGGAGGAAGACCTCTACGGCCAACAACACGATGCCGACGACGAGGATGGCGACGTCCAACAAGCCAAGCGGGTTAGCGAAGTAAGCTGCCGCGGCGAAGACGCCGAGCGCGATGAGGCCGATGGCGCCCGGGATGCCGAAGCCAGGCGTGAACGCCTCGATGAGGAGCCCGCCGATGCCGAGCACAATCAAGGCGGCGGCCACGAGGGGCTGGGAGAGGATGGACGCCAGGCGCTCAGCCAACCCAGGCTCGAGCGTGACCGTCTTGGCGCCAGCGAAACCGAAGGCCGCCAGGGCGGCGTCCAGCGTAAGCGCCTCGACATCAGCGATGCCGTGCTCGACCGCCTGCCGCGAGGTGAGCGTCACGAGTTCAGTTGCAGTTGACAAGCCGGGGATCTCGACCTTCGGGTCAACCATCCCCTCGGCGACGATGGCGTTGCGGCCACGCGCTTCGGCCACGCTGCGGAACTCACCGCGCAGGGCAGAGGAGAACTTCTCGTCGACCGCCTGGATGCCAGTCGGAGTCGAGAGGATAGGCAGCGCCGCGCCGATGCTTGCGCCAGGCAGCATGGCGAGGTGCTCGGCGCTCATGGCGATCAGGGCGCCCGCACTGAAGGCGTTCTGTACCACCGCGATTGTTGGGACGGTGGTGTCGTGGAGGATGATGCCGACGATGTCCTGCATGGCGTTGACGGCGCCGCCAGGAGTGTCCAGGTAGAAGACGAGGGCCAACGGCTGCTCGTCGGCCGCAAGGCGCACGCGGTTGCGGACGAACGCCGTAGTTGCGTTGTTGATCTGGGAGTCGATCGGGACGACCCAGACCTCGTTGGTGGCCGCGTTGGCAGGCGCCGCGAGCACGAGGCTCACTAGCAGCGCCGCGACCAAGCGAACCACGTTCGAGGCGCGAGTAATTTGCAGCTTCACGAGGTTGACAATACCACGCCGGATTGTCCGTTCCTAACGGCAAGGATGCGGCGCGAGCCATCAACGCTAAGGCAGCGGCGCCACCTTGTTCGGGTGGCGCCGCTGCGCACTGTGGCGGGGGCAGAAGGACTTGAACCCTCGACCTACGGTTTTGGAGACCGCCGCTCTACCGACTGAGCTATACCCCCGGGCGTGCGAGGCGATTGCCAGCGCCACGACCGAAGTAGAAGTATACCGGGCGACCTTGAGCACGTCCAGACACCAGCGGCTCCGCCGCGCTGGAAGGCGTGACTACCGCCCTTGCGTAACGCGCCGCTCACGTTGTGGCGCTGCAGTGCTGTATCCTCGGCAGATGCAGCAGTCGATGGTCGAACCAGACAGCATGACCTTTACCCCCGCGGGGGCAGACAAGGCCACACAGCTTCTGAAGGGCAGCGGCAAGGAAGGCGCTGCCATCCGCGTCTTCGTCAAATCTGGCGGTTGCAGCGGCTACCAGTACGGAATGCAGATCGACGACCGCCGCTTAGACGGCGACCGCGTGTTCGAGGTCGGCGAGGTGCGGTTGGTGGTCGACGAACGTAGCTGGCCACTGCTCAAAGGCTCGCAAGTCGATTACGTCGAGAACATGATGGGTGGCGGCTTCAACGTCAGCAACCCGAACGCCTCCAGTGAATGCGGCTGCGGCCACAGCTTCCGCACCGACGGCGCGGCAGCGCCTAGCGGCGAAGGCTCGTCCTCCTGCTCCTCGTAACTCATTAGCCCACTACTCGGTGGCCCACGGCTTCAAAGGGTGCGTCCCGGACTTCACTCGTCCGGGACGCACTTTTAGTTCCGCGGAGGCCGAAGCTAGTCGGCTGCGAAGTCGTACTTCAGCACGGGCTGCCTGGCGGCCCGCACTTCATCTAGTCGGCGTACCGGCGTGTTGTAAGGCGCGCCCGCCAGGTAGTCGGGGTCGCTGACGCTGCGCTCCAGAATCTCCGAGAGGGTGGCGACGTAACTGTCAAGCGCCTCGAGCGACTCGGTCTCGGTTGGCTCCACCATCAGCGCTTCCTTCACGATCAGCGGGAAGTAGACCGTGGCGGGGTGCATGCCGTAATCGAGCTGCGCCTTGGCGATGTCTAGGGTACGCAACCCAGTAGGCGGCTGTGCCACGAACTCGTGCATGTTCACGCGGTCGAACGGCACGGTGAAGCCGAGCTCCTTGAACTTCACGCGCAAGTAGTTGGCGTTGAGAACGGCGTAACCGCTTACCTCACGCAACCCCTCTAGTCCGAGGGCGCGGATGTAAGTGTAGGCGCGCACGAGGTTGCCGAAGTTGCCGTAGAACGACCGCATGCGCCCGATGGACTGCGGGATGTCGCTCTGCAGGAAGAACTGCCCGTCCTCGCGGCGCTCCACGATGGGTGCAGGCAGGAACTTGGCCAGATGCGCCTTGACGCCAACTGGGCCGGTGCCCGGGCCGCCACCGCCGTGCGGGGTCGTGAAGGTCTTGTGCAGGTTTAGGTGCACGACGTCGAAGCCCATGTCGCCAGGGCGCACGCGCCCGACGATGGCGTTGAGGTTCGCCCCGTCGTAGTACAGCTGCGCGCCAACTGCGTGAGCAGCTTCCTTGATCTCGAGGATGCGGCGCTCGAACAGCCCAAGGGTGTTCGGGTTCGTGAGCATGACGGCCGCTACTTGATCGTTGAGGCGTGCCTTGAAAGCTTCAAGGTCCACCTCGCCGTCTGGGCCGGTCGGTACCTCGACGACGTCGTAGCCGGCCATGGCGGCCGTAGCTGGGTTGGTGCCGTGCGCGCCGTCAGGCACGAGCACGACGCGGCGCTGTTCACCCTCGCCCCGGGACCGGTGGTACGCGCGGATCATGAGGATGCCGGCCAACTCGCCGTGCGCGCCTGCTGCTGGTTGCAGGCTCACGGCGTCCATGCCCGTGATGGCGCCAAGGTCGTGCTGCAGGTTGTAGAGCAGCTCGAGGGCCCCCTGCACGGTCTCTGGCGCCTGGTACGGGTGGAGGTCCTGGAAGAGCTTTGCCGCTTCCTCGTTGACCTTAGGGTTGTACTTCATGGTGCAGCTGCCGAGCGGGTAGATGTTGGCGTCGATGCTCATCTGCCGGTGGGCGAGCTGCGTATAGTGCCTAACCAGGTCGAGTTCGCTGACCTCGGGTAAGCGCGGCGCTTCCTTGCGGAGGTTCTCCGCGCCGAGGACGGCCGGCGCGTCGAACTCCGCGGGAGCCGGTGGCTGCGAGGCGCGGCGACCTGGCCGCGAGCGTTCGAACACGAGCGGGAGCTGTTGGTGGAGGGGCACGGGTAGGCCCTTGCGAGCGTCAGGCATGCGCAACCGCCTCTTCTTGCCCTGGCGCTAGGCCGGGGCCCTCGCCGCACGCGTTTAGGGCCGCGATCAGCTTCGCGATGTCTGCCATGCGCGTGCTCTCGGTGGCGCTGAGCACGATGGCGTTGCCGAACCCGTACTCCGCCGGCGCCGGAACGCCAGCGTG
>JBIQMD010000224.1:0-4065 GCA_044463725.1 Truepera radiovictrix | reverse complement strand
CGGCCATCCTCACCGCGGCAGCGCTACTCCTAGCGCACCGCATGAACGTGCCCGTAGTGCTCGGAGTGCACACGCAGATCGAGACGAGCACGCTGCAGCTGCCGCGCTTCGGGGGCCTCGTTGCTGGCCTGCTGCGGCGCTGGTACCGCTGGCTCTTCTCCCGCGCCGACCTGCTCGTCGCCCCGACCGAATTCGCGGCGGTTACTAGCAGGGCGTTCTCGAACGTGAGGGTCGAGGTCGTGTCGAACGGCATCGACTTCGCGAGCTACGCGCGGCAACGCGGTGCAACGACGGGTCGCCAGCTCACCTACCTTGGCCGTTTGTCGGCCGAGAAGCGGCCGCAAGACCTCCTGAAGCTGATGCAGGCGCTACCACCGGACTATCACCTCGTCATGGCTGGCACGGGCCCGCTCGCCACCGAACTAGCGGAGCGCGTCGAGGCGGATGGCCTGTCTGGGCGGGTGCGCCTCGCCGGTTTCGTCGACGAGGACGAGAAGCGCACGCTGCTCGCGCGATCGGACCTGTTCGTAATGCCGTCACCGGCCGAGCTGCAGAGCATCGCTACCCTCGAGGCGATGGCGGCCGGGTGCGCCGTGGTCGCGTTCGACTACGCGAGCAGCGCCGTTCCGCGGCTCGTGACCGAGGCTCACTCAGGCGTGGTCGTGCCCATCGACGACGTCCTAGCGCAGGCCGCCGCGGTTGAGGCGCTGCTAGGTGATCAGCAGCGCCTGCGCGCCGCGCAGGAGAGCGCTCAGCGTTACGCGGCGCTGCACGACGTCGCGCGGAGCGCGGAGCGCCTCGAGCAGCTCTACCTCGAGTTGACGAGCGCAAGGAGGTGACGACAGTGACCAGTAGCGAACCTGCTTCACTGCGTGGACGTGTGGTGGCCGTGACGGGCGCTAGCGGCGGCATCGGAATGGCTAGCGTGCGTCGCCTGGTGGCGGCTGGCGCAACCGTGCGCGGGCTGACGCGCACGGCGGCGGGCGCCGAGCAGTTGCGCGAGGCCGGAGCTGAGGCAGTGCAAGGCGACATCGCTGACACCAACGCGCTAACCACGCTGTTCGCCGGCGCGGACCTCGCGCTGCACCTCGCCGCCTGGATGGGCGGCAAGGGCGGTGCGGCCGAGGCACAGCGCGTGAACGTCGATGGTACGAGGGCAGTGGCGAGCGCCGCGGTCGCGGCGGGCGTGCAGCGGCTCGTTCATGTGAGCAGCGTCGCCGTGTACGGCCCAACGCTTACAGGCAACGTGACCGAGACCCATCCGACACGAGCGGTCGGGGACCCGTATGGCGACACCAAGCTGCGCGGCGAGCAAGTCGTTACCGAGGTGACCGCTGGTGGCCCCGAGCTTGTGATCCTGAGACCGACCATGGTGTACGGCCCCCGGGTCGCCTCCTGGACCTTGACGCCCCTCAAGGCCCTAGCGGCCGGCGCACCGCTGGCGTTCGGCAAGGGCGACTACCTGTTGGACGCCGTATACGTCGACGACGTCGCGCGCGCGGCGGTGTTGGCGCTCACGGCGCCCACTGCGGCCGGGCGGGCGTACAACGTCACGGGCGCCGCAACTACCTGGAACGAGTTCCTTGGCGCGTACGCGGCGATGTTAGGCAAGCCGCTGCGCCGCCTGCCCACTTGGCTCGTACGCGGCGGGGCGCGCTTCGCGGGTGCCGTCACGCGGCCGCTTGGCAACGCGCGCGTGGTGGGCGAGATGGTGGAGACGATGCTCAGCCGCGCCACCTTCAGCGGGGCGGCGGCCGCCGCTGACCTTGGTTACGTTCCGGAGGTGGCTCTCGATGGCGGCATGCGCACGACGGCTGCCTGGCTGCGCTCGGCCGGGTACCTGAGCGGACCGCGCGTAGCCATGGTCGTCGGAGCGGGGAGCGGCCTTGGTCTGGCCGTCGCCGAGGAGCTGCACCGGCGCTACGTGCCGCTGGTGGCCGCGGACCTCGACCCGACCGCGCTCAGCGCCGTGCCGTCACTGGCCGACGCAACCGTCGTCACCCTGGACGTTCTGGACCCCGCCAGCGTCACCGCTGCCGTTAGCCACGTGACCGGGCTTGGGATGGCGCCTGACGCCGTCGTCATCACCGTCGGCGGCCTCAAGCCGGGCGCGCTCGAGTCTCAACCACTGGAAGACGTACGAAGGCAGCTCGACTTGAACGCGATCGGGCCGCTCAACGTAGTTAGGGCCGTTGCTCCCGGCATGCGCGCCCGGGGCCGCGGGCGCGTGGTGGCGGTCGGTTCGACTAACGGACTGCTCGTCACGCCGTTCATGGGTGCTTACTCGGCTGGCAAGTTCGCACTCGAGGCACTTATGGACGCGCTGCGCCTCGAACTGCGGCCGTTCGGAGTAGAGGTCGTGCTGGTGCAGCCGGGCGCCATGCGCACGCCGTTCGCTGCCCGCGCCAAGGCGCAACTGAGCGCCGAAGCCGAGCGCACCGGCGCACCGTGGGACGCCTACCTGACGCGCCTACGCGACTCCAACCTCTGGGGTGAAAGTAACGCCGCAGACCCGGCGAAGGTAGCGCGCATCGTGGTAGGCGTAACCACGAGCAAGCACGCCCCAGCCAGGGTGCGCGGCACGCCAGAGGTGCCGTTCGTGCGCTTCTTCTCGTACTTCCCCGACCGCATCAAGGACTTGCCTTTCGCGGGCCCGCTTGGCCTCAAGCGTCCGCGCGGTCGTCGTCGCTAACAGCCGAATCGGAGGCAGCCACCGTTTGTGGCTGGCGGCGCGACAGCAACAGCCACGCGCTGAGCGGCCCCAGCAGGTAGGCAAGGTAGAAGGTCGTCGCGCGCCACACGAGCACGGGCGCCGCAACGGACTTGAGCTGTGACCCGGCCGCGCCAACTGCCAAACCGAGGAGCAGTTCCATGACGCCTGAGGCTCCAGGGGTCGGCACGAAGAACGATAGCAACGTGATCATCGAGAGCAGGGCGAGCACATCTAGCAAGCGCACGTCTGCGCCGTACATGACGAGCAACGCCCAGAAGAGCGCGAAGTTCGTTAGCCAGGCGGTGAAGTTGGCGACGTGAAGCCAGATCCAGAACGGCAGCTGCAGGTCGCGGAAGGCCGTCGCACTGGCGCGGTACTCGATGGCAACGCGCCGCAGGCGGCGCTGGAAGCGCGAGAGGAGGCGCCAACCCGCCAAGGTGTGCAACCCGCGCACGACAGGCCGAGGGAAGCGTACGAGCGCGATGGCGCCAACGAGCGCAAGCAGGGCGCCAACGGCAGCGCTTACTGACAGCCATGGACTTAGCACTACCGGCGTTGCCAATAGCAGGTAGGCGAGCCCGATGGGGATGAGCAGCCCGAGCGCGGAGAGGTCGAGCACGAAGAGCTGAACGGCCATCGCCAAGCCCGCCCCGGCTGGCACGCCGACGCGCTCGAGCGCGACGACAAGGAACGGCGCCCCGCCAGAGCCGGCGGGCGTCATCGCCGTATCGAACACCTGCGCGACGTGCGCTAGGAAGGCTTGCCACCAGGTCAGTGGGTAGCCCTGGTAGCGGGCGAGCAGGACGAGCTTAGCGACCGGCGCCAGCCACAGCGCAATGAGGCTGAGCACGGCGAAGATCAGCAGCCAAGCCGGGAGTTCCTTGGGGACGTAGAGGGCCGCGGAGAAGATCTGCTCGCGCGTTGCCAGGTAGAGGCCGGCTAGGCCAAGCCCGAGGCTGAGCAGGAGGATCAGGATGAGGCGCATCGGCCACCGTTCCGCCCAGCGGCCCTGGCGCCTGGCCGCCCTGTGATGAGCGCGCGGGTTACCCCCTCGAAGCCCAGGTCGGCCAACGGTGGTTGGGCGGGAAACGCCTCACCGCGTGCCGCCGAGCGGACGTGGGCCGCCGCGCGGCGCGCCATGCCCGGAAAGTCCAGGGCCGCCGCGTGCCCACCGGCGGCTGCGAGCTTGCCAGGCGCGTCGCGCCATGCGCTAACCGCTGCTGCCAGGTCATCCAGCGGAGTCAGGCCGCCCAGCTCACGCTCTTCGAGGAACCTGACGACGGCCGCCTCATTGAGGCCGGCATAAGCCGTGACCAGCAGCGGGCGGCCGACGGCCAGCGCCTCCATGGTGC
>JBIQMD010000223.1:0-4068 GCA_044463725.1 Truepera radiovictrix | reverse complement strand
TTCGCACGTCGTGCTGCTTGGTAATGCCCAAGTAAGGCCGTAGGCTGAGGCCAAGCGCATCGGGTTATCATCACAGCCGGTACCTCAAACGCCATGAAGCTATTTGTAGGCCCGACCGACCATGACTGGTATACGTACCTGCGTAACCAACAGCGGGACGAGGCCAACTTCTGGTGGCCAAGCGGCCACCAAGCCTTCAGGGCACTAGAACCCGGAGAGCCATTCCTCTTCAAAGCCAAAGCGCCGCACGAGGCCATCATCGGCGGGGGCTTCTTCGTGAGTTACGTGTCTGCTCCCGTTTCACTTGCATGGCAGGCCTTTGGCGAAGCGAACGGGACACCGGACGCCCGGACCTTGCTCGAGCGCTTAAGGAAATACCGAAGGGACGACGCCCCGGACCCCGAGATTGGCTGCACCATTCTCAGCGAACCGTTCTTCTTCCCTGAAGAACTCTGGGTGAATCTACCGCCGGACTGGAAGAAGAACATCGTAAGGGGCAAGACCTACTCGACTGACGAGCCAATCGGTGCAAACCTCTGGGACGCCGTCGTCCGACAGATGGCGGACCCGCGCACTATTACCGGACCTAGCATCCAAGACGCCACGGCCGCTGGCCCGGCCGTTGATGGCAAAGTGAACATGTTCGGGGCCGCGAGCCCCGTGCGTCATCGCCTCGGCCAAGGCGCGTTCCGGCTCGGGGTCTTAGACGCGTACGGCAAGCGCTGCGCGGTCACTGGAGAGCGGGTCGTCCCTGTCCTCGAAGCGGCGCACATTCGGCCCTACACGAGCGAAGGTCCCCACCTGATCTCTAACGGCCTCGCGCTAAGGGCGGACATCCACCGCCTGTTCGATCTTGGCTACGTAACCGTCGACCGGAACCTCAAGTTTCGTGTCTCCAGGCTACTCGAAGAGGAGTACGCCAACGGCAAGGACTACTACCGCTACCAGAACGCACCACTTGCGGTAACCCCACAACAACACGACAAGCGCCCAGCGGCTGAGTATCTCGAGTGGCATGGAGACGTGGTGTTCAGGCCGTGAAGCGCTCGCGGGGCTAGCTGACCAAGGCTGAAGGCGAAGCAACGGTACAAGTGTGTAGAGAGCCCCGGCCACCAACCGCATCCGCGCCCTCCACTTGCCCGTCAATCACCCACGGTCGTTCGGGCAGACAGTTACGAGACTCACCATGCGGAATGGGTGCCAACTGGAGGTCTAGCCGCCGACCACGAATTCAGATGCTGCGGCACGGTCCGTCAATCGTTAGAGGCCCGAAAACGTTGCCTCAGAGCATCCAGCTCCTGCTGGGCGCCCGTTTCAGTATCCTCGATATTCCAGAACACCCATCCACTCTTGGGCCAGTACTGGCGCCCACCAGAAGCTTAGGGGGGTCGACGCCGCGTAACCCTCCTCAAAACCGCGACGCAGCGGAGCAGGCCTGCGCTAGGCTCTCCCCCAGAAATCCTGCAGAAGGGAGGCCCAGCCGATGCCGTGGTGGTCGTACGCGCTGCTTTCGGCGTTAGCCGCCTCTGCCACCGCCATCCTCGCCAAGGTTGGCGTCCAGGACGTGCCTTCTAACCTGGCCACAGCCATCAGGACGGTGGTGGTGCTCGTCTTCGCCTGGGGCGTGGTTTTCGCGTCGCAGGAGCATCACGGTCTGAGCGCCCTCAGGCCGCGCTCGGTGCTGTTCCTGGCGCTCTCCGGCGTTGCCACGGGCGTCTCGTGGCTCGCGTACCTCAAGGCCTTGCAGATGGCACCCGTCTCGCGCGTGGCCCCCATCGACAAGGTGAGCCTTGCCTTCACCATCATCCTAGCGGCCGTGCTTCTCGGTGAGCAGGTGTCCTGGAAACTCGGCCTTGGCGCCGCCCTCATGGTGGCGGGGGCGTTACTCACCATCTGGAAGTGAGTGGCCCACCCAGGCACTCCGGCTTGAACCGCCTCACGAAATCGGGACGTCCGAAATGTCGTGGACTTCTGAATAGGCGCTCCACGCCCCACACACCACCCAGCGTATGCTCACCCAACCGCAAATCCGCGAGCCACCGCACCCCACGAAAGGAACACCGCCGCAAATGCCAACACCAAGCGCAAACGATGACCCACAGCTAGTCGAACATATCCAGCAACGCCAACTCCTCAGGGCAATCCAGCGCTACATGGAGCTGACCGGCGCCAACTTGGCCGAGGCCAAGGCGAGTGTGGACGCCCTCGTGCGCTCGCCCGCCTACGCGCACCTCTTTCCGTCCAAGCGCTAGGGCCGGGGGTTCGTCGCGGGCGAGTCCACGACTGGTGGCAGCACACTCCTCCGCCCCCTCGCCCCTCCAACCTGCACGATCAGCGTCCCCACCGAGGCGAGCAGCAACCCGGCGATCTGCGGCGCGCTGAGGTGCTCCCCGAGGAACACCCACGCCAGCACGGCGATCTGGATGAGCATGGTGTTGTTGATGACGCTCGACTCCGTGGCCGTTAACCGCTGGAGGGTCAGGTTCCAGAGGGTGAACGCGAACGCGGTGTTCACGGCCGCAAGCCAAGCGATGATCAGCCAACTCTGCAGGGAGAGGGCGGGCAGTCCGTGCGTGGCGAGTCCTGTGCCGAGTAGGCCGAGGGCTCCGACACCCATGCTCACCAGGGTCACGGCGGCCGCCGGTAGCGCGAAGGAGCGGTTGACGTAACGCCCGATGACGGCGGCCGCGGCGTTGAAGACCACGCTGGCGGCCGCGATGATCAAGCCAACGACCTGGCCACCCGGAACGGCCGCCGGGTTGAGGAAGATCATGGCGCCAACGACGGCAACCAACACGCCTAACCCTTGCAGCCACCCTGGGCGCTCGCCGAGCCACACCGCCGCCAACACGGCCACCGTGATGGGCGAGAAGCTCAGCACGAGGCTCGTCGTCTGCGCGGGCAGCCGCTCGAGCGCCAAGAACTGCGCGCCTTGCGTGAGGGTGTACATCACGACCCCGAGCGCCATCAGCCAACCCCACTCGCGGCGCGATAGGCTCCGGAGAGACGCGCGGACCCCGCGGCGGAGAAGCAGCGGCGCCAGTAGCAGGAACGCCAGTCCGTAACGGAGTCCCGCGAACATGAGGGCCGGGATCTCCTCGAGGCCGACCTTGATGAGCACCCACGACGTCGACCACAGGAACGTGACGAACAGGGCCTGCAGGATGCTTCTAACGTAAGGCGGCATTCACGACCCTCCAAGGGTACGAGCGTCCAAGTCAGTAGCGCGTGTGCTTGACTCCGTACAGGGCGCCGTCGGCCTCGGCAAGCAAACGCCGCAGCAGGGCCTCCTCGGAGCCCGGGCCGCCCAGCAACGCCTGGCCCTCCAGGTTAGCTATGCCGATGCTCACGTCCAGCCGACCGCCGTGGTCGGTGGGCTGCCCTGCGATCGCCTCTCGCAAGCGCGGGGCGAGGGCGGCCGCGGCTCGACCGTCGGTCCCCGGGAGGAGCGCCACGAACTCGTCACCGCCTAGGCGCGCAACGAGGTCGTACGGCCTCAAGTGCCCACGGAGTCCGTCCGCGATTGCGCACAGGGCCTTGTCGCCAGCCGCGTGACCCCAGTTGTCGTTGATGGTCTTGAACTCGTTGGCGTCCACCATCAGCAGGCTAACCGGCGCGCCACTGCGCGCCGCACGCTGTAGTTCCTGCTTGGCGCGCTCCTCGAACCCGCGGCGGTTCAAGAGTTCGGTGAGGGGATCGAGGTGCGCCTGGACCGCAAGTTCAGCCGTGACGCGGCCGCTGAAGACGAGGAAGTACGCGAACACCGCCCCTAACCCGATGATCACCCCGACCGCGACCGAGATTGGAGGTAGGGCCCCTTCTCCGAGCAACCGCGGCGCACCCCCAAGCGCTGCGGTGCCCACTGCCCGCACGGCGAGCAGCGCGGCCGCGGTGGCCAGCCAGTAGGCGGCAGGGCGCCTACCGGGGTTGAGGCTGGTTGCACGAGGACCCACGAACAAGCGGTGCGAGGTCAACGCGAGGAGCAACGACAACGCGGCCGACATCATTACCACCCTCGCCGAGTACGCGTCCACCACGTAGCGCGCCGCCAACATGAGCAAGATGGCT
>JBIQMD010000222.1:0-4109 GCA_044463725.1 Truepera radiovictrix | reverse complement strand
CTTAATCAGCGGGTCGTAGGTTCGAGCCCTACACGACCCACCAACTCTTAACCCCGTCTTGGACGGGGTTTTCCATTGACAGGTCGCTCATTGGCCCTATGGCCCTGAGCGTCAGCACTGGCTTTGTTGGCGCTCCAGAGCTAGTGACGATCAGTGGTCAGGACCCGAACCTGTCAGCCCTGAACTCCCTGATCGGTTCCGCCCCACCCACTAACTCCGCGATCTGCTCACCTAACAGCGGCCCGAACTTGAACGCGTGCCCGGAGCCGCCGCCGGCCATCACGACGTTGGGGTGCTCGGGGTGGCGGTCGATCACGAAGCGCTCGTCGGGTGTCTTCGTGTAGAGGCAGGTGGCGGCTGAAGTGGGCGTGGCGCCAATGCCCGGGAGGAGCTCCGTGGCGGCAGCGATGGTGCTGCGAGCTAGGGGGTCGTTCAGTTGGAAGTCGCGCTCGTCGGCGCTTGGGATGGCGCGGGCGCCGCCGTTGTCTGCCACCTTGATGGCGTGAGGGTACTCGAAAGTGGGGAAGCCGTAGATGCCGCCCGCACCGTCAGCGACGCGCTCGATGAAGACGGGCATGTGGCCGATCGCGTGCGCGGTAGCCTGGCGGTTCACGGGCAAGTAGATGACCTGTTGTTGTTCGACGACAAGCGGGAGCCGCGCGCTCTCTGCCAAGCGCCCGAGCCAAGCGCCGGCTGCCACGACTACGTGGCGGGCGCGGTACTCGCCCCGATGTGTGGTGACGGTAACGCCACCTGATTGGGCAGCGATATGGGTCACGGGTTCTGACTCGTGCAGCGTGGCTCCACGTGCGGCGGCCGAGCGCAGCAAGGTGGCCACGGCGCGGGTGGCGGGAAGGATGGCGCTGGCTGTGTGGTACACCACGACTTTGTCGTCTGACACGGCGAACACGGGGTAGCGGCGCCGGAGTTCTGCGCCGCTGAGGCGCTCGCCCGGGCTGCCGGCCGCCTCGAGCGCCGCCAGCATGGCGTCGGCCTGCCAGTCGTGTGGTTCGAACAGGTCGACCCCGCCAGTGCGGTAGAGGAGACGCTCGCCCGTCTCGGCCTCGAGGTCTTGCCACAACGCGTCGGCGCGGACGGCCAGGCGGGTGTGCAACTCGTCGACGTAAGCGTGGCGGAAGATGCGCGACCCGCCATGCGACGAGCCGCGCTCGTGCAGGAACGGGAACTGCTCGAGGAGCAGCACGGAGCCCGACGCTGCCAGGGTGCGTGCCGCTGAGCTGCCGATGACGCCGGCGCCGATGACGATGGTGTCGTAGGTGGGCATGGGTCAATCTATCGTTAGCGGCCGGCGCCTGTGTGCGTGGCGGTCAGTCTGGCGCGTCGGCGGAGAACCATGGCGACGATGAGGCCGTGCGCCACCACGGCCGCCACCAGCCCGATAACGTGGCCTGCCCACCCGAGACCGCTGGCGCGGGCCACCACCACGAAGGTCCAAATGCCCAACGGCACGAACAGGAGCAGCGCGGTCCACAGGCCGGGGTTGTAGCGCCTCAGTGCGGCGGCAGCCACCATGTGCACCACGGCGTTCAGCAGCGGGGTGTATGCGACTATCAAGCCAAAGCCAACGTCCACGAAGCCGGCCAGCAGGAGCACGATTATGTAGACGCCCTAGCCCTCGGCCACGTTGATCCGCATCTTCGCCCGCGGGGTAAGCGCCTTGGCGCCGCCTGCTAGGTGCTGGTTGAGGAAGCGCCGGAAGCGGTTGCCGTAGTGCTCCTCGATCTGGTGGACTAATTGGAGGAGGAGTATGAGGTAGGTCAAGGTCAGCCCGACTGGCCAGACGCCCGCCACTAACGACAAGAGGGCGTTGGGTTTGTGGTGGGGAAGGCGGGTGCGTTGGGGCATTGGTGGCACGGTGTGCTCTTTGAAGGTGAGGGGAGTTCGCGCCATGGCCGCAGTGAGAGGTCGCCGATGAATTGTGTCCCTTGACACCTGTCAGTGACGAGGACACCAAGCGCGCATTCGAACTGCCAACTGGTCTTAGAGGGTGCTCATGTAGAAGCGTGCTCCCGCTTCTGTAGCGCGCAGTGCTACGCTGGAGGCAAGGAGGGCCCTATGAGGACGATTACGCAGCGCGAATTGCGAAACCAGAGTGCGGCCATCATGGACGCGGTTGAACGCGGCGAATCGCTGCGGATCACCCGTAACGGCGTCGAGGTTGCCGAGCTTCGTCCAGCGCCAGACACCGCCTTGGTGCCCATGGCGCGCGTGCTGCCACGGTTCAAGGGCCTCCCGGCGCTGGAGTTGGCTCAACTCCGGGCGGATGAGGATGATCTGTTCGGTCCAGACGAGTTTTTCGAACCCGATGACGACGCCAGCTAGCGTCCCTGAGGTGGGTCTCCTCGACACTTCGGTTCTGGTCGATCTGCCGCATCTGACTGTTGCCCAACTCCCCACTTATGGTCTCGTCTCGGCGGTGTCGCTGGCGGAGTTGCTGCAAGGAGTCCACTTGGCGAAAGACGCCGCGCAACGAGCAGCGCGCATCGACCACGCGAGGAACGTCGAACTCTCGTTTCCCGCTCCGCTCCCATTTGAGATCGAGGCGGCGCGGGCGTACGCCACATTAGTGGGGCTGACGATCGCCGCCGGGCGGCACCCCCGCCCGCGCCGAGTCGACCTCATGACCGCCGCCACAGCCGTTGCGAACCAGCTACCACTGTTCACTAGGAACATCGCTGACTTCGTAGGCCTCCAACAACGCTTGCTGGTAGTAGGAGTCTAGGGGCGCACCACTCCTGAACGCGAACTCGTCTGCCAAGCTGCTCACGTCGGGGAGGATGGGAGCCAAGTAGCGGTTGGTGGGGCCGTCGTTTCCGAGTAGTTCCCACATGGAGTCACATACCTCGGACCTCACGAGCAGGTCGCGGCCGAGGCGCGCGCCTTCACCACGCCTTTCGAGCTCTCAGGCGCCGAGTTTCAGGAGCGCGTGTGGTGCGAACTCCAGCGTATTCTGCCGGGCACGACGGTCTCGTACCTGGAGCTGGCTACGGCGGCGGGGTAGAGCGCAAGCGTTGGCCGCTCGAGCAAGAGCGGGCGGTGTTCGGGCCTGGTGCGGCGCGCCGGTTGCTCTGACCCGGCGCGCCGCACCCGCAGGCTTAACCCGCTAGGGAGTCGACTATGCTATTCAACGTCCCCGACGGCCGCATGACCGCGGCCGCCTTGGCGGAGTCTGGGTGGTAGTACCCCCCGATGTCGACCGCCACCCCCTGCACGGCGAGCAGTTCCTCGACGATGCGGTCCTCGTTCTCCGTTAGCGCCTCGGCGACGGGCGCAAACGCGGCCGCCAGCGCGGGGTCGGTGGTCTGCCGCGCCAGTTCCTGCGCCCAGTACTGCGCTAGGTAGTAGTGGCTGCCGCGGTTGTCGAGGGTGCCGAGTTTGCGGCCGGGGGAGCGGTTCTCCTCCAGGAAACGGCCGGTGGCGGCGTCGAGCGTGTTCGCCAGCACCTTGGCACCGGCGTTGCCGGTGACCTCTGCGAACTGCTCGAACGACACGGCTAGGGCGAGGAACTCACCCAGGGAGTCCCAGCGCAAGTAGTTCTCGGCCACCAACTGCTGTACGTGCTTGGGGGCGGAGCCGCCCGCGCCCGTCTCGAACAGGCCGCCGCCTGCCAGGAGCGGCACGACCGACAACATCTTGGCGCTCGTCCCCAGCTCGAGGATGGGGAAGAGGTCGGTGAGGTAGTCGCGCAGCACGTTGCCGGTCACGGAGATCGTGTTGAGCCCCTGGCGGATGCGCTGGAGCGAGAGCTTGGTGGCCGCTTCGGGGTTGAGGATGCGGATGTCGAGGCCGCTCGTGTCGTGCTCTTGGAGGTAGGCCTCGACCTTCTTGATGAGTTCGCGGTCGTGGGCGCGGTGCTCGTCGAGCCAGAAGACGATGGGGTCGTGGGTGGCGCGGGCGCGGTTCACGGCGAGCTTCACCCAGTCGCGCACGGCCACGTCTTTCGTCTGGCAGGCGCGCCAGATGTCGCCGGCGTTAACGTCGTGCTGCATGAGCACTTTGCCGCTCGAGTCGAGCACCTTGACCGTGCCCGCCTTGGCGATCTCGAAGGTCTTGTCGTGGCTGCCGTACTCCTCGGCCTTCTGCGCCAT
>JBIQMD010000221.1:0-4115 GCA_044463725.1 Truepera radiovictrix | reverse complement strand
TAACCGCAGCAGCTTCGTCAGGTGGCTACTGCCGATCGGGCTGATAATCGCGGGCGCCATGATGCTCTACTTGAACTCACGCAAACGCTCCGGCGGCACACCGCAAGCCACCGCGCCAACGCCGCCCACGACGCCAGCCACCAGTACCAGCGTCACCCCCCCGCCCAAGCGCGACCAGGAGCACGGCTGAGGCGTGCGCTCAGCCAACGCTCCGGCGCAAATGAGGGCGCTCCATGATCACCAAACGGTGCGCCCCAGCACGAAGGGGCCGCACCCCAGCCACCATCAGGCCGCAGGTCGCAGATGCGCCTGATAGTCACCCACGAACAACCCGACTTCGACGCCCTCGCCAGCCTCGCCCTCGCGAAGCTCCTCTTCCCTGGCTCAACCGCCACCATCCAGGGCGCACTCAGTCGCCAACTCAGCACGTTCCTGCGTCTCTACCGCGACGAACTCGACCTCACGCCGCCCGATCAGCTCGATCAGGCAGCGGTAACCGAACTCATAGTGGTAGACACCAACGACCCCGGCCGCATAAAGCCCTTCGACGCGCTCCTAGACCGCGTGCCCGTCACCGTTTACGACCATCACCCGCAAACGCCAGGCAGCATCGCGGCAGCGCGAGGCATCAGCGAACGCATCGGCGCAACGGCAACCTTGCTCACCCGCGAGCTAATGGCCACCGCCATCACCATCCCACCGCCGGTGGCAACCCTCGCCCTACTAGCCATCCACGAAGACACCGGCAACCTAACCTTCGACCAAACGAGCGCAGACGACTACCGCGCCGCCGCCCACCTCTTGACGAGCGGCGCCAACCTCCAAGTCGTAAGGCGCTTCGCCCACACGACGCTCGGTGCCGACCAGCAAGCCTTCCGCGACGCCCTCCTCGCCAACACCGAACTAGCAACCGTGGCGGGCAGGCAAGTAGCAGTAGCCGCGTTCGAGTACCCCACCTACGTCGCTGGCGTAAGCGGCACAATCAACGACCTGCTCGACCTGTACGGTGCCGACGCGGCCATCGCTGCGGTGCGCATGGACTCACGCACCCTCGTGTTCGCTCGAAGCAACGAACGCTTCGACTGCGCAGCGGCCCTCTCCGAAGCCATCGGCGGGGCGGGCCATCCAGGGGCAGCGTTCGGAAAGTCAGACGAGGCGCCGCAAGCTGTGCTCCAGCTCGTGCTGGCCGCATTGGCGCGCCACGCCGCGCCCGCGCTCACGGCACGCGACCTCATGAGCACCCCGGTGCGCAGCGTCCGCCACGACACCACCGTCGGAGAAGCCACGGACAAGCTCCTCCTCTTCGGGCACAACGGCATGCCAGTGCTAGACGACGGCGGGCGAGTGCTCGGCGTCATATCGCGCCGCGACCTTGACCGCGCCAACCGCCTCGGCCTCGCCAACTCTCCAGTAAGCGGCTTCATGACGCGTGACGTCATCAGCGCCGCACCCACGGCCACCCTCCCAGAACTCGAAGGCCTGGTTCTAGACCACAACATCGGGCGCATACCCATCGTGCAGGAAGGGCGGCTCGTCGGCATCGTCACCCGCACCGACCTCATCGGCGCACGCCACCACAGTACAGGCGCAACGGACCTCGCCAGCCAGCTGCTGCAGCGCCTGCCGACCAGCGTCAAGCGCGTGCTCGACAAGGCAGCGGCCACCGCTGCAAGCAAGCCACTATTCCTGGTGGGCGGAACGGTCCGCGACCTGATGCTAGGCGCAGGCGTCAAAGACATCGACCTAGTGGTCGAGGGTGAGACTGCCGAACGCTTCGGCACCCGCCTCCAGGCCAGCATCGGTGGCACGCTCTCCTGCCACGTCGACTTCGGCACCTGCACGCTCGCACTAGAAGACGGCGTCATGCTCGACCTGGCCACCGCCCGCGAGGAGACGTACGCCCGCCCGGGTGTACTACCCGCAGTCACGCCAAGCTCACTACGCAAGGATCTTGCCCGCCGCGACTTCAGCGTCAACGCACTCGCGCTAAGGCTCCAACCCCTCCCCCACCAGCTGATAGACCCGTTCGGCGGGGCCGCTGACCTGGAAGCGCGGCAGCTGCGCGTGCTGCACCCGCTCTCGTTCGTCGAGGACCCGACGCGGATACTGCGCGGCGCCCGCCTAGCGGGCCGGCTAGGGTTTCACTTCGAGCGCGGCACGCAGTCGCAAGCCAACGCCGCCCTCGACCAACGCTTCCTAGGCAACGTCAGCCGCTCTCGCCTCCGCGCCGAGCTCGAGATAACCCTAGACGAACCCCGAGTGGCCCCCGCGCTGGGGATCCTCACGGAGTTGCACGCCGTTGAGGCCATGTTCGGCCTCCCCCGCGCAACTGGGCAGCTCGACCCGCTAACCCTCACCGCTAGGCTCGATGCGTTACGCGAAGCAAATGCCGTGCCGAGCGACGCATACCTCCTCGCCCTCTTCATCGGCGTACCCGCGCGTGACTTGAACGCTCACCTTCAGGAGTTCAACTGGCCGCGCCGCCATCAGACGAACATCGAGCGTCTCAGCAAGATCATCGATCCCAACCTAAGGCCGAGGCATCAAGGGCGGCCGGAGGCGCTACGAGACGAGGACCTCGAGGCTCTCGATCCGCCAGCCCGGTGGCTCCTACGCGTCATCGACCCAGAGTTGGCGCTGCGCGTTGAGCGCCTCGAAACCGCACCGCCCCAGCGGAGGCTCCGCGGTAGCGATGTGGTAGCTTTGGGTCTGCTGCCGGGACCTCGCGTAGGCCGCGTGCTGGACGAGGTCGCTCGTGCTCGCGCCGAGCGCGAGGTAGCCTCCTTCGAAGAAGAACTCGACCTAGCGAAGCGGTTGATAAACGAGCAACGCAACGCCGGCGGCCTGGAGTAACCCCATGTTCTTGAGGCTTATCAGCCAACCAACCGTCCTAGTCATCGCGGCCATCGTGATGATCATGGCGCTCATCCTCCACAACATCGTGCAGGCACTGGTAGCCGACCGCCTAGGTGACCGCAGCCCGCGCCTGGCGGGCTTCGCTGCGTTCGAACCGCAACGCCAACTCGACCCGTTCGGGGTGCTCTTCCTCCTCCTGCTCGGCTTCGGCTGGCCGCGCGCCCTGCCAGTCAACTCCCGCAACTACCGCGGGCGGGGTCGCGCAGAGGCGTGGGTGTGGCTCTCCGGCATCGGCGCTTACCTCGCCGTTGCCTTCGTCAGCCTCCTGCTAGGCGCGATCTTCCGCGCACTCAACAGCCCCATCCTGGTGTTCTCGTTCGAAGTTGCGGCCAGTTACGCCGTGCTACACGCCGTGATCAACCTGTTCCCTCTGCTGCCCCTCGACATGGGCCGAGCAGCGCTCGCCTGGGGTCACCCAGACGTGCGCCGCGTGATCATGCAGTTAGCGCAGTTCGGCGTGCTCGGGTTCATGGTCTTCTTCTTCGTGCTCAACGCAACCGGCGTAGTTGGGCGTTTGATGTTCCTCGTAGAGAGCCTGTTCTCCCGCATCATCGGACTGATTCCAGGTCTGTAAGCAGTAGCCAGCTTGTTGAGGTCAGGCGTTAGCTTCAGCCGCAACGTGCTGGTCGCGCACGTCAACGACCATCTGTACTAGGGGCGCATAGGCCTCGAACGTCTCCAGCAATCGCCCTGCAGGGTCGAACTTCCGAATGAGGTGCCCGCCGCGGCGCGCTGCATAGAGGTAGCCGGAGTCGTCAACGCCAAGGTCGACGAGCGTATCCGTGGCCTCGCCCTGACGCGCCTCGAGGGTGAAGGACACCCCGACCTTGCCGTCAGCCGTCACCTTACGCACCTTGCCTGCGCTGGCGTCGGAGATGTACACGTTGCTGTCGGCATCGACCGCCATGCCGTCAAGCAACCGCAGGCCAGGCTGCTCGGCTGAGACCTTGAAGGCCCAGCGCGTCTGGTACTCGCCGTCGCCGCTAAGGCGCTGCACTTGCCTGTTCCCGTAATCCAGGACGTAGACGTTCCCGCGCGGGTCAACGGTCAAGTCACGCGGGTCGTTGAAGGTGCCGTGGCCCTTGCCGCGCCCGCCGAAGCTAGCGATGTAACGACCATCGTTGCTGAAGCGCGAGACCATGTGAGTCTCACTATCGAGCACGTACACCGTGTCGTCCGGCGCGACGGCCAGCGCCACC
>JBIQMD010000220.1:0-4122 GCA_044463725.1 Truepera radiovictrix | reverse complement strand
CCCTTCGGGACGGGTAAAGCCGAACCCGAGCAGCAGGCGAGGTGCGGGGAGCAGAACTCCCCGCACCTCGTCTCTTACTTGCGGTTGGCGTCGGTCGACCGCCACTCACGGCTAGTAGCCAGGCAAGCTACCCTGTTATGAGAACTTCGCCCGACCAGCAGTCCGGGCGGGGGAAGGACAGCAACCAGAATGTCAAGACGACCGAACTATCTCAAGCGCCTAGCGCCGGGCGCACCGTTATCTTCTTCAACTGCTCCCATACGGCCCCTCGGCCGGCTGATGCTCGTCCCCTATCTGATGTTCGCCTTCGCTGCGCTGACGCTGGCGGCTGCGCAGGCGCCTTCCGCACGACCGGAACGCGGCTGGGAGCTGCGCGTGTGCGCTCCCCCGGACGAGCTGCCGTTCTCGAGCCTCACAGGTGAAGGGTTCGAGAACCGCATCGCTGAGCTACTGGCCGACGAGCTTGGCGCTAGCCTCACCTACGACTGGACGGCCTTCACGAGCGACCTCATCGATCGGCACTTCGCAGAGGGCACGTGTGACGTGATCATGGGCGTTCCAGACGGCTTCGAGAGGGGCATGAACACCCTCACGTACTACCAGAGTCCGTACGTCATGGTCTACCGCAAGGACTCAGGCATAAGCATCGACGGCATGGACGACCCCGACCTCGCCGATCTCAGGCTCGGCGTCCAGGGGCTCGGCACCCCACCACACGAGGCGCTGCGCCAGCGCGGACTCCTCAACCAAGTGAGCCGCGTCTATGGCGGCGAAGAAGGTGAGAACCACCTAGCTGGGCTGCTCAATGACGTCGTGGGAGGCGCCATCGACGTCGGTTTCAGCTGGGGGCCGGTCATCGGCTACTACGCTGCGCGCAGCGATGTAGAACTAGTGGTCAAACCCGTAGAGCCGGCATTCGACTTCCCGTCGATCTTCCAGAACATCCCCATCACCATGGTCGTGCGCCGCGATGACGTAGCCATGCGCGACCGCCTCAACCGCGCCATCATCGCGCGCTGGGACGACATCCAGGCCGTGCTAGCTGAGTACCACATCCCGCTTCTAGACTTGGGCACGCCGTTCCTAGGCGAACCAGCCCACGACTCCTCCAGCATGAGGATCGGGGTGGTCATCCCCATGCCAACTGGAGGACGCACTCAGATCGCAGGGGTCAACGACCTCGTCGGCAACGCGGCCCGCATGGGCGCGCTCTTCGCCGAAGGCGCGGCCAACTCGACAGCCCATGAAGCGGGACGCGACGCGCAAGTGCTGCTGGCAAGCAGCCCAAGCCAGGAGGCGGCGCGGCGCGCTGCACAAGCGCTCCTCGCGCGCGGGGAAGTCGACGCCCTCGTCGGAGGCATCGGCGATGGTCAGGCCGAGGTGCTCGCTGACCTAGCCGCCGAATACGGCGTGCCGTTCGTGAACATCGGCTCGACCAGCCTCTTGCTGCGCGCGACCTGCCAACCAACCACGTTCCATGTCCAGCCGTCTGCCGGCGCCTACCTCGACGCCATGGCGCGCCTCTACCGCACCGGGACGGCACCGCAGGACTGGTTCATCGTTCACCTGGACTCCGCGGAAGGCGACGCCCTCAACGGCAGGGCCGCAGCGGCCTTCGCGGCGGTAGGCGACCGCGTAGTCGGCTCCGCCGCCGTGGAGGTCGAGCGCCCTCAGTACTTGGATGTGCTCGCCGATGCCAAGAGTTCTGGGGCACAAGTCGTAGCGGTGCTGCTTGGCACTGCGGACCAAGTGACCATGATCGGGCAGGCAGAAGACGCCAACCTTGGGCTGCGCCTCGCCCCCTTTCCCGACCCGACGACGCAAACTCGCGAGTTCCTCGCCTCGATCAACCGCTACGGCTCAGGCACGGCAATCGAGCGCCTCGAACTATGGGACCCCACCATCAGCACCAGCGCGGCGGCCGACCTCAACAGTCGCTTCTCGTCTCGCTGGGGCCAACCGTTCGACTCCCCGGCCTGGGCCGCGTATCAGGGCGTGTCCGTGCTCGTAGCGGCCTCACGCGCAAGCGCCACCCAGGGCGCCGCCACATTGGAGAGCGCCCTATTGGAGGTCGACGCTGGCGCGACGGGTGCCAAGGGACCGAACGTCGGCTTCCGCGCCAGCGACCACGAGCTGCGCCAACCCCTCTACGTCGTGAGGGTCAACCAGACTGCTAGTTGGGGCGTTCAGCTCTCCCAGCGCCTGGCGGCAGGCACCCTGATCACTGCGCTACCCAGCAGCGCCACGCCGACTAGTGCCGAACTGGACGACATCGGGTTAGCTGGTGGCGGAGTGGAGTGCAGTTACTAGCCGCTACTCCCAGATGAGCAGGTCGTCGAACTTCGCGTCTTTCGGGTTGGTGCTTGGCCTGGGCGAAGTGACCAGCAACTCGACCGGGGCAAGGGCTGGCGCGTCGAGGTCAACTTCGACGGCGGTTGCGACAGCGGGCGCCGCCCACCAGGCGCTGGAGTTGAACTCTGGCGCCTTGCGGTGGCCCTCCAAGACGCGCGGCTGATGCCGGGCCCTGGTCTTGACCTCGGAAGTAACGCGCCGCAACAACTCCTCCGCCTGCGCAGGTTGCAGCGGCCGGGAGAAGAAGTAGCCCTGCGCCAAGTCGACCCCGAGGCGGCGGAGGAAGTTGCGTTGGAAGGCTGTCTCGACCCCTTCGGCCACGATGTCCTTATCCAGCTTGTGCGCCATGGCGCAGATGGCCTCCACTATGGGACCGGCGCCCGTGATATCCGACGAACTGGCGGTAGGCCGCGGAAGCTCTGCATTGACGCCGAGGCCTCCTGGGCCAGTGTTACGCCACGAGCTGCGCGCGCCGGAGACCTCTTCCGAGATGGTCAGCGGCGCTGGCGCTAGGCCAGTCACGAAGGAGCGGTCGATCTTGAGGGTGCGGATCGGTAGCCTCTGCAGGTACGCTAGCGACGAGTAACCCGTGCCGAAGTCATCTAGCGCTATGCGCACGCCGAGGCGCTCGAGTCGCCGCAGGGTGCGCACCGCCAACTCCTGATCGCGCACGAGCACGCTCTCCGTTACCTCGATCTCGAACAAGTCGGCTGGCACGCCGGAGTCCGCTAGCGCGCCCTTCACCGTGTCGTAGAACGTCGGTTGATGGAACTGCAGCGTAGAGACGTTCACGGCCACACGCACCGGCTTGAGGCCATGGCGTAGCCACTCCCGCTGCTGCATGGCGCTCTCGCGCAACGTCCAGTGCCCGATCGAGGCGATGAGGCCCGCCTCCTCGGCCACCGGGATGAACTCGGCAGGCGACACCATCCCGAGATCAGGTGAACGCCAGCGCAGCAGCGCCTCGAAGCCAACGAGCGCCTCGTCACCTAGCCGACACTGCGGTTGGTAAACGATCTCGAGTTGGTTCTCAGGCAACGCCCGCCTTAGCTTGCGCTCGAGTTCGAGCCGCCTGGAGAGCCGCGTGCGCACTTCCACCGTGCTGAAGTGGAACGCGTTCTTGCCGCCTTGCTTGACCTGGTACATGGCGGCGTCGGCTGAGTGCAGCAAAGACTCCGTATCATGCCCGTCGCGCGGGTACAGCGACACGCCGATGCTGGCTGAGACTTGCAGCTCGCGCTCCTCGACGGTCAGTGGAGCACCCAAGGCACGAACTAGTGAGCGGGCGATCTGCCCAGCGGCGGTCTCGTCGCGCACGCCCAACAACGCGACCATGAACTCGTCACCACCGACCCTGCCAACCAAATCGTTGGTGCGTACGTTGGCGAGCAAGACCTTGCCGACCTCGGCTAGGAGCTTGTCGCCGACGTCGTGACCGAAAGTGTCGTTGACGAACTTGAAGCGGTCGAGGTCGACGAAGAGGAGCGCTAGTCCGCCGCCTGACGCTTCAGCCTGCAGGAGCTCGTGGCGGAGACGCTCCTCGAACGCCGAGCGCACTAGCGCGCCGGTGAGCGGGTCAACTAGCGCCCGTTGCGAAACCGCCCTCTCATGGCGGAGGTTGCGTTCGAGCTGCCGCAGCCACCCGATGACCAGGCCAGTGCCCGCGTACGCCACGAAGGCGAACGTCTGGTCGACCTGGAGTAGTTGCAGCGGCTGCCACTGCGCGATGCCGAGCCCACTCATGCGAACCTGCACCGCGAGATAACCGAG
>JBIQMD010000219.1:0-4174 GCA_044463725.1 Truepera radiovictrix | reverse complement strand
TCCTCTCAATACCCCCAGTTACTGGGGGTAACGGGGCGTTGCCTCGCACCGTTGGCAGCCCAAGCACCATCCAGACGAGGTTACATGCGCCTGCTCATGACCCAAGCCAGAGTCGCCCTCTCCGAGGCCGACACGCCAACCACCGTCGCGTGGGACGCCCCAGGGGGTCTCCCCTCCCCCGCCGCGGCGCGCGGGGCCCCGGCCCGTCGGGCCCCGCGCCGCCCGGTGCCGACCAGGCGCGTGGCTAGCATCCTCGACTCGTGGCGCTACGACGGTCGTTGGTGGGAGCCACGCGAACTCCACCGCGACTACTACCTGCTCGAGTTGGAAGGCGGCGCGCAACTAGAGCTGTTCCGGGAGGGGGCGGACTGGTGGGTGGCGAGAACGAGCGACTGACCGCTCTCCTCAACGTGCATTCGTACTTCAGCCTCGGCGCCGGCACGGCGAGCCCAACCACGCTCGCAGAGCGCGCCGCGGCCCTCGGCTACCGCTACCTGGCGCTCACGGACGACCTCAACGTGACGGGCGGCGTCGAGCTGTTCCAGGCGGCCCGTAAGCACGGCATCAGGGCGCTGATCGGCGCGACGGTGCCCGTCAGCATCGAGGGTGAGGCGTACCCGTTCGTGCTCATCGCCGCTTCACGCGCCGGGTACGGCACCCTCTGCAGGCTCATCGGCGTGGCGCACTCGCGCGACGAGAAGGACGTTCCGCTGCCAGTGCTCCTCGCGCACACCCACGACCTCATCCTCCTGTCCGGCCCGCGCGCTGGCGTGGTCGCACAGTTGCTCGCCAAGCGCCGCGTTGCCGAGCTCGAGGGGGTCTTGCGCCTGCTGCAGGGGGCGTTCCCTGGGCGCTTCTACCTGCAGCTCTTCCACGACCGCTACCGTTGGGACGCGCGCCGCGCCCGCGTCATCAGGCGCTTGGCGCAGAGCCTCGGGTTGCCTGTCGTGAGCGCGCCCGAGGTGCGTTACGCGGCCGCGGACGACTACCGCTTGTACGACGCCATCACGTGCGCGCGGTTAGGGATCAGCGTGCAGCAACCGCACGCCAAGCGGCCGCAGAACGCCTGCCAGGCCCTCCCGAGCCCCGGCGAGGCGTTGGGGCGCCTGCCGTTCCCAGACGCGGCCCTGAACGCCGCCTGGGTGGCCGAGAGCGCCTACTTCGAGCTGCTGCCCGAGCGCCTCACCCCACCGAAGGCGCGCGTTCCCGGCGGCGAGGCGCCGGAACGTTACTTGGAGGAGCGTTGTTACACGGCGCTGGTGCAGCGCTACGCGGGCGACCGCCTCGCGGAGGCGCGCACGCGCTTCGAGGAGGAGCTGACGACCATCCGCGCCCTCGGCCTTGCCGACTTCTTCCTCGTCGCCGCCGAGGTCACCGATTACTGCCGCCGCCACGGCATCTTGGCTGCGGGGCGCGGCTCGGCAGCGGCCAGCATCGTCTGCTACCTCTTGGGCATCACCATGGCAGACCCCCTCAAGCACGATCTGCTCTTCGAGCGCTTCCTGCACACCGGCAAGACGAGCATGCCCGACGTCGACATCGACATCTCGTCAGCGCGCCGCGACGAGGTGCTTGCGTGGGTCGAGGAGCGCTTCGGCGCAGACACGGAGGCCATGGTGTGCAACAAGATCACCTACCGCCTCCCCCTAGCCATCCAGGATCTTGGGCGCGCCCTCGGCCTGCCACCCGAACTGCGCAACCGCCTCACGAAGGCGCTTGGGCGCGACTTCCGCGGGCTGCGGCCCACCAGCGCGGCCAAGGCGGAGGTCGTGCTGCGCGAGGTTTTCGGCGAGGCGCCCGTGGCCGACGCGTTCCTCGGCCTCCTCGGCAGCATGGAGCGCAAGCACGTGCGCCACCTCGCTCCGCACTCCGGCGGGGTGGTTCTGGCGCGCGACCCGCTAACGCACTACTCGCCGCTCGAGCGTTCGAGTGGCGGCATCAAGCTCCTGCAGCTCGACAAGGACGACGCCGAGGCCATGGGCCTAATCAAGCTCGACCTGCTCGGCCTGCGCATGTTGGCGGCGCTGGAGCGGGCGCGGGAGGAGGTCATGCGCCTCGACGGGGTGTGGCTCGACCTCGCCGAGCTACCGGACGACGTCCGCGTCTGGGACCTCATCTCCGAGGGAGCTACGTTGGGGCTGTTCCAGGTGGAGAGCCCGAGCCAGCAGCACACGAGTCGCGTCATGCGCAGCCGCAACCTGCGTGACCTCGCGCACCAGGTAGCCCTCATCCGTCCGGGGCCCATCCAGTCAGGCACGGTGCATCCGTACTTGCGCCGCAGGCAGGGGCTCGAGCCGGTCAGTTACTGGCACCCTAGCCTGCAGCCCATCCTGGAGAAGAGCTACGGTGTGCTCCTCTTCCAGGAGGACGTGTTGCGCATCGCCGTGCACTTCGCGGGCATGAGTTGGATCGAGGCCGACCGCTTCCGCAAGAAGGTGTCCGACTGGAGCGAGCCGTCAGACATCGAACCCGACCGGCAGGCGTTCGTGGCTGGTGCCATGCGTCACGTGAACGCCACCAGAGAGGAAGCCGAGCAGGTGTTCGACGCCGTCAAGGGCTTCCAGGGTTTCGGTTTCGCGGAGTCTCACGCTTGGGCGTTCGCCATCCACGCCTACGCGAGCGGCTGGCTGCGCGTGCATTACCCCGCCGAGTACCTGGCCGCCATCCTCACGGAGGAGCCGGGCATGTGGTCGCAGTCGACCAAGCGCCAGGAGGCGCGGGCGTGGGGCGTGCCCATGCTCCCGTTCGCCGTCAACGCCAGCGGGGTGCACTACCGGTGCGAGCGCGTGCGACTAGCGGACGGCGCGCCCGTGAAGGCCGTGCGCCCTCCCCTGTCGGCCGTGGCTGGCATCAGTCAGGACGCGGCGCGGCAGGTGCTGCTCGAGCGGTTGCAGCACGGGCCGTACACGGGCATCGATGACGCCTACCAGCGCCTACCCCTCTCCCGCGAGCAGTTCGAGGCACTAGTGCGCGCAGGCGCGTTCGACGAGCTTCACCCCCGCCGCGAGGCCCTCTACCGCGCTGGCGCCTTGGCCAACACCGGCGGCAGCGGTGAACGCGGGCTGTTCAGCGCCGCGCCGCAGGCGCCGGCGTTCGCGCCCCTCACCGTGCAGGAGCAGTACGTGTGGGACTACCAGACCACGCGCTTCAGCACCCTCGAGGTGCACGCCATCGACTTCGTGCGCGATCAACTGCGCGAGCTTGGTTGCGTGCCCCTCGCGCGCTTGCGTCAGGCGCCGCGCAAGAGCGTGGTGCGCACCGCCGGGCTCGTCGTCGGCAAGCAACGGCCGCCTACTGCGAAGGGCTTCGCCTTCTACGTGCTCGAAGACGGCCCGGTGCGCGCGCAACTGATCATCTCACCTGACCTGTGGGACACGCAGCGGGTGCTGCTGCGCGACGCGTCGATCCTGGTCGTCGACGCCGTGGTGGAGGACACGGGTTACCAGCTCACCCTCAAGGCCCAGACGCTCGCCGGGCTGCCTGCCCCGGTAACCGTGCGGGGATACCACTTCGCTTGATTGGCCTCTCCCCTACCGGCGGGAGGGGGTCACGTTAGGTGGGGAATCGGGGGGACGCGCGGCACTTCCTCGCCCGCTGGGCCCGCGAAGTACCCCCGCTTTCCCCCTCCTTCTAGCGGACGTGCGGCGCTGGCCGCCCGAGCGGGCGCCGCCAACCACCCAAAAGTACCCCTCGATTCCCACTTAGCCCCTCCGGTACCCCGTCTTCCCCACCAGCGACGCGGCATTCTCTGGCAATGAGAGGAACCTCACACCGACGCGAGTACCGCGGTCTCCCCCTTTGGAAGGTCGGCGTCCCTGCGCTTCCCCACTAACGAAAGGCCCGGCGTTGGTTCACCCAACGCCGGGCCCGCCTCGCTGTGACTGCGGTCGTTACGCCGCTGCCTTCAGCTCCTGGATGGCACTCCTGATCTCCTCAGCGTGTCCGTCTGGCACGACGTTATCCCAGGCTCTCGCCACCTTCCCGCTCGGGTCGACGAGGTACGAGCGCCGGAACACGCCCATCTTGACCACCCCGTCCTTACCCTTGTCACCGTAAGCGCCGTACGCCTTGAGCGTGGCCAGCTCTGGGTCGACGAGCAACGGGAAGTTGAGGTCGTACTTGTGCGCGAACGCCATGTGGCTATCCTGATCGTCGGCCGAGATGCCGAAGACCT
>JBIQMD010000218.1:0-4182 GCA_044463725.1 Truepera radiovictrix | reverse complement strand
GATGAACGGCGTCTTGAACCTCTCGATCCTCGACGGTTGGTGGCCTGAAGGCTTCGACGGCGAGAACGGTTGGGCCATCGGTGCGGGCCGCACGTACCTGGATGACGCCCGCTCCGACGTCGCGGACGCCGACGCCCTCTACGACCTGCTCGAACGCGAGGTCGTGCCGCTCTACTACCAGCGCGACCGCGACGGCGTCCCTGAGGCCTGGTTGCGCAGGGCGGCAGACGCCATGGCCACCATCACGCCGAAGTTCAACGCCCAACGCATGGTGAAGGAGTACGTGCAGCGCTACTACGCCCCGGCTAGCCTCCGCGGAGCAGCCCTTAGCGCGGGCGACCACGCCAAGGCGAAGAGCCTCGCCGCCTGGCGCCAGCGCGTGGCAGACGCGTGGCCGCACGTGACCCTCGCAGCCAAGCCGTTGGTCGAGAAGCGCTCGCACATGGGCGACGTACTCGAGATCACCGCCACCATCGACCTAGCGGGGCTTGGTCCTGAGGACGTGAAGGTGGAGGTCATCTACGGGCCGGAGGCAGACGCCCTCCAGACCCACCTCGGGCGCGCGACCATGGAACTCGAAGCGGCCGAAGGTGCAGCAGGCGCTACCGCTGCCACTGGGGCCGCCGTCTACCGCGCGAGGTTGCAGCCCGCTATCAGCGGTCGCCTGGTCTACGGGGTGAGGGCTTACGCCGTCAACGAGCTCATGGCGTCACCCTTCGACGCCCAGGCCGTTCTCTGGGCGACCCCGAGCGCCTAGCGCTTCGGACGGCTTGGGGACTTGCCGCCTTCGCCGCAGGCTGCGGGGTCGGCCACCACTAGTAACCGCTCGAGCGCAGTGACGCTGCGTGCCGGATGGGCGTCGAGCTCCAACGCGGTGGCGGCGTCCAGCGGCCACCGCAGTTCTAGCGCTGGGGCGTCCGGCCCGAACGTGGCGGTAAGCGCTGGGCGCTTAGCCGCACCGCTGACGAGGAACATGACCAGGCGGCTGCGCCCGAGGGCAGTTGGCCCGAGGGTGAGGCGGTCGCGCACGCTCAGCCCGTCAGGGGCCTTGGTTGCCAAGGTGAACTCGGTGCGCAGCGCAGCGCCACTGCCCGGGAAGAGGCTGGCAGTGTGCCCGTCGTCGCCCAAGCCGAGGAGGGTGACGTCCAGTACGGGGCTAGCTCCCAGCGCGAGTTCGATCTCGCCCTGGTAGGCCGCCGCGGACGCCTCGGGAGTATCCAAGATCGGCCAAGTGTGGATGTGCGACTCTGGGATCGGCACGCGGTCGAGAAGCGCAGTCATGGCAGCGCCAGCGTTGCTGGCTGGGTCGTCGATGGCAACGAAACGCTCGTCGCCCCACAGGACGTGAATGCGCTCCCACGGCAGCTCTTCTCTCGCCAGGAGGCGGTAGAGCGGCAGCGGCGTCGAACCGCCGGCTAGTGCGATGCTAGCCCGCCCACGCTGCGCGACGGCCGCGCGCACAGCGGTCGTAACCACGTCGAGGGCGGTCTGAATGATGTCTGGCACGCACTGAAGCTCGGCTGCTTGCATGCCTGAGTATAGCCGCGGGTTGCAGGCGGGCCGCGCTCAGGAGCCCGCTGATGGCCGCTTACCTTACACTCAGGCATGAGCCATACCCGCGAGGAGGCCGTGCGCCTCATGGAAGAGTGGACGCCCTCCGAGAGCCTACGCAAGCACATGTTCTCGGTCGAGGCTGCCGTGGTGGCGTACGCCGTTCATTACGGTGAGGACGCCGACAGCTGGGCACAGGCGGCGCTACTGCACGACTTCGACTACGAACGTCACCCGAACCCCGAGCGCGACGAGAGCGGTCACCCGTGGGTGGGCGTCCGGGAGCTGGAGGCGCTCGGTTACCCCCAGCCCATCCTCGACGCCATCATGGGGCACGCCGACTACACCGGCGTGGCGCGTGAATCGCTGCTCGCGAAGGTCCTGTACGCCTGCGACGAGCTGACTGGCCTCATCACGGCGGCAGTGCTCGTGCGGCCGGACAAGGACATCGCTAACCTGACCCTCTCAAGCCTCAAGAAGAAGCTGAAGGACAAGGCGTTCGCGCGCGGCGTGAACCGCGACGACGTTAGGCGGGGCGCTGAGGAACTAGGGGTGGAGCTCGACGAGCACATGCAGTTCGTCCTTAGCGCAATGCAGGGCGCGGCCGCCAGCCTGGGGCTCGATGGGTCGCTTGCTGCCTAAGCCAGCGCGGCCGGCCGACACCGGGCCCAAGGTTAGTCGACGGTGGCGAATGGCCACTGCCAGTTGGCGGCGCGGCGCAGCGAACGGAACGCCAACACGACCGAGCCGCGGACGCCGCTGGTACTGAGAGCGCCGAAGGTGCGAGAGTCGCGGCTTGCGAGCGGTAGCCGGTCGTCGCCAAGCACGAAAACCTCGCCCTGACCGATGACGGTGGGGCTTACGTTGCTAGTGCCAGCGTACGCGGGGGCTAGCCACGGTTCGGGCGCGGGCGCCCCGTCAAGGTAACGTTCGCCGCCTCTGTACTCGATGGTCTCGCCAGGTGAGCCAACCACGCGTTTGACGAGCAGCGGGGTCGTGACCAGAGCGACTAGCCTGGCTGGCCACCCGCGGTCCGCGGCCGCCCGCGCATGCGGGTCGCGGATAGCCAAGACCGCGCCGTCTGCGAGCAGGGGTCTTAAGGCGCCGATACGCTCGAGCACAGCGTGCAGCGGTGGCCTGATGAGCACGACGAACTGCCCACCGTGAAGCGTCGGCGCCATGCTCTCGCCGCTCACGCGCATGATGGTCAGGCCGAACTGCGTGAGTGCCACCCCGATGAGTAGCCCGCAAAGGAGGGCGACGAGCGCGCGCCAACTCACGCGACGCCCCTCAGGTCTTCTTGCTGCTTCGTCCGACCACCCGCGATATCGTGCTCTTTACCGCCGTCAGGCCCGTATCTATCGTGCCCTTCAGGTCGTGACCGAGGCTCGACTCGTGCTGCACAAGCGCGGCGGGCGCCAACTCCTCCGAAGGTGGCCATTTGCTCCCTAGCACCGCAGACCAACCTCCAGCAGCGGCCAAGGCCATTTCGGCCGCGCGCTCGCCTTCCCACACGATCTCCTCGAAACTAGTGAACGACTCGATGCGGTAGTGCGGCATGGCCATGCGAATACGAAGGTCGCAAGGGTGGATGCTCGCCTGGATGTCGACGAGGATCGACTGCTGGATGTCCGAGGCGCGGAACAGCATCTGCGCCATGGGGTTGCGACGCTCGAGCTTCACCGTTGCCACCATGCGCTCCCACCAACTGCTGCTCTGTTCTTCCACCGTCGTGTAGACGGATTGCCGTGGAGGCGTTACGTCGAGTGCGATGACGCGGTTAGCTCCAAGCCAACTGGCGGCGCTGATCGGCAGGTTATTGACTATTCCACCGTCGGCAAGGGTGCGGCCAGCGATGTGGACCGGCTCGAAGGCGCCAGGGAACGAGGCCGAAGCGCGCACGGCCGCCAGGAGGTCGCCCTCGCACATCAGTACCTCCTCGCCTGACTCGATGTCGGTCGCTACTACGGCGAGCGGCCTCTTCAGCTCCTCGAAAGTTGGAGGCAGCTGTTCCGCCAAGAAGCCCTCGAGGCGGTCGCCCTTGAGTAGGCCGGTCTTGAGGGAGAGGTCGACCACGTCGCGCCAGTTGGTGCGCAGCGCTAGCTCGTAGAGGTCCTCCGCGCTGGCCCCGGTGGCGTAAAGGGCGCCGAGGATGGCGCCCATCGAGGTGCCAGCCACCACGTCGAACTTCGCGCCAGCACGCTCGAGCGCCCGTAGCGCCCCGATGTGGGCGAAGCCGCGCGCACCCCCTCCTGACAGCACTAGCCCAACGCAAAGATGACGTCCTGCACGTTCCATCTGGCGATACTAGCACGCGCCGGGAGGGTCGATCCCGGCGCGTGACCTTGCTGAGTTGCGGCGTTCCGAAGCGGTCAATTCCTGGTCGGAGGGACTACCGCCAGCGTGACCTTCACCTCGCGGGTGTTGCCGCCGTTCCACACTTCGAGGGTCATGACGTCGCCGGATTTCGCACCTACCAGCAGTTTTTGTAGGTCCTCGCCCTTGTTCAGGGTCGTGCCGTTGGCTTTCGTGATGATGTCGCCACCAGCCGGGTAGGCCTGCCCACCGATGCTCGCCTGGAAGCTCGGGCCTTGGATGCCGGCCTGCGCGGCTGGGCCGCCAGGTTCGACC
>JBIQMD010000217.1:0-4214 GCA_044463725.1 Truepera radiovictrix | reverse complement strand
GTGGTGCCGTTCCTGGGCGCCTTGCAAGGTTACTTACCGGTTGGCGCCACCACGTCGCTGGCCGCAGCGTTCGTGCCCGCCGGTCAGCAGACGGCGCTGGCCATGACGGCGGCCACCAGCCCCGGCGTGGCTGTGGCGGTGCTACTGGCGTGGACGGCCGCGGCTTCGCTGGCAGCGTTCCTGAGCTTCCGCAGGCGCGACTTGGCATGATGGCTGCCGGCAGCGTAAAGCAGCACGACGCGCTACGACTGGCGCCCCCACCCTGACTGCTGGTGGGGGCGCCGCTGATGGTCTTTCAGGTCCCCTCTTTGAGAGGTCGGGTTGTCCTCAGAACCTGAGGCTAATGCCGGCGCCGAAGCCCGCGGAGGCGGGGGTGGTGCCGTCGAAGAACGGACGGTAACGGCCCTCGATGTACATGCCCAGCAAGCGGGTCATGCGGAAGTTCATGCCGGCGAGGATCTCGCCGAACGGAGCCATGGGGTCGTCTATCGTTACGCCGCCGCCCAGGCCGAAGTAGCCGTCGGTGCCGCCGGAGCTCATGCGGTACGTGAGCGCCCCCGACACGTTGTGCGGCATGGCGCCGAGCGAGTACTCGAAGCTAGCGCGCACGCCCACGTTGCCGAAGAGGCTGTCGTGACCGACGGTAGCCTTGGCGAAGAGGTCGAAGTTCGGGTCCGTGCCGAAGACGGCCACGTTCACGTAGAAGGCGGCGCGGTCGGGCAGCACGGCGCGTTCGATGCGCGTGATGCGAGCCGAGTTGGCGGCGATCTCGTCGCGCGCCGTGGCCAGCCCGTCCTCGGCGGTTTGGAGCCGGTTCTCGAGCTGATCGACGCGGTTACGCAGTTCGTTCACCATGGAGATCGTGGCGTTGTCCTGGGGAACGGTCACCACGGCGGTGTCGTCATCGGTAGTGGGCAGCGGCTGCGCCTGACCGGCCTGCGCTTCCAGAGCGGCCACGCGGGCTTCCAGGCTCTGCTGTTCGTTACGGAGCGAGCTCAACTCGCCTTCTAGGCGGGCGCGGTCGCTCTCAACTGCGCCGAGGCGGGCGTCTAAGTCGCTCATGCCGCTAGTGTCGGCGGGGGCCTGCGGGGCATCGGGTGCGAGAGGCATGGTGTCGAGCTGCGCGCGCACGCTGTCGACCGCGCTCTCTATCGCCGCGAGTCGGTCGTTGAAAGCCTGCATGTCGGCGCCCACGTCGTAGCCCTCGAACGCCATCACCATGGACTCAAGGGCGGCCTGGGTGGCGCGCAGTTCCTCGATCTCCTGCTGCTGGCTGTCGAGGCGAGCCATGATGCCGCCGAGCTCGTTCCGCAGCTCGTCGGAGGCGTTCCTCAGCACGCCCAACTCCTCAGGGCTGAACCGGTCGAGCCCGTACGTGGCTATGAGTCTGGCCAGCACGACCGCGAACTCAGCGCGCGAGATGTTGTTCCGCCAGCCGAAGCTGCCGTCTGGGTACCCGATGTACAGACCTTGGCTTACGACGAGTTCTATGGCCTCGTCGGCCCAGGGGCCGGGCGACTCGTTCAGGGCGCGCTGGATCTGGTCGGGTGTGGCCGGGCCGGGCGCGATCTGAGCCGCGGCCGATGCTGCCAGCGCGACCAGCGAGACGATGCCGATGGTGATGAACAGCTTGCGCATACTCGTAACCTCCTTCAGGTCGTGAAGTCATGCGCGCTTAGGATGCCGCAGGGGCCGCGGTAAGAGTGTGCGGATGTACCTTGAGAGGTTCATTATAGGCCGAATGTGCTTATCAGATGTGATAACATGACGCCATGAAAGGTGACGCGCCAACCCTTGCAGAAGTACTTGAATCGGCTGCGCGGTTACAGGAAGTGGTGCCAGACGCGGTGCTGGTCGGGGGTTCCGCAGCTGCTTTCTATGCCGCCCACCGTGTGTCTTTCGATCATGATCACGTACTGGCTGACCTAGGTAAGCGATTCGACAGTGTTCTCGAAGCCATCGAACGCACGGATGGGTGGGTTACTAACCGCGTCGTACCTTACAAGATCATCTTAGGTGAGCTTGGCGATATCGAGGCTGGAGTACGCCAGCTCATAAGAGCCAGGCCAATCGAGGTAGTAGAGGTCGCACTCGCTTCCGGGCGATCACTTCGAGTACCCACTATCGAAGAGATTCTGCGAATCAAGGGGTACCTGTTAGTGACCCGCAACCAGACACGAGATTTTCTGGACGTCGCAGCGCTTTCGGAAAGGACTGGCTTGAGGGCAGCGGCGTCGGTGCTCGCTGGCATAGACGATTATTACGATGCCCAGCGGGCAGGCGGATTGGCGGTCGCTTCCCAGCTCGTTCGCCAACTGTCGGAGCCTAAACCCAACGACTCACGCACCGTGCGAGAGCTGAAGCGCTACAAGCAATTGGAAGAACGTTGGCACGATTGGAGTGCCGTTACTGACCAATGCCGCGAACTCGCAAGGTCGATGCTCAGGAGCAAGTCGCGCTCCGGTACGGAGGGTAACGATGTCGGGGCTTAGGTTCCGTAACATCTATGCCGACCCAGCTGACCCGGTCAGCACTTGGCCAACGGAAGGCTTCATAACAGCGCTCGAACGCGGTGGCTTAGACGACTGGTCCCGCATCGCAGCCGCTGTCAACCTTGACCCATGGGGGCCGGCCGCCCGAAGGTTGGAAGACGCGCTAAAGGTGACTTACCCATACGGGGTAGGAGCGCTGATGGAGCAGGAGTTGGCGTCGGCTAGGTGCGCGGCGGAAGAGGCCGAACGTCAAGAGGTGGCGCGGAGAGTAGGGGAGTGGCTTCAGCGCTCGGGCATGAGCCGTGCGGATTTCGCCGAGGCCATAGGCACCTCCACATCACGCCTCTCTACCTACGTTACCGGCAGGGTGGCGCCATCTTCGACTCTGATGATTCGGATGGAGAGGGTGGCGAGCTGCGAGGTGTCAAGCGAGGATCGAGTGGACCGTTAGATGGGCTAGTTGTACCAGCAAGAGCGCGGCACCGAAGTGTTTCTCTCCGGTGCCGCGCGGGGACACGTTGCGTCCTGGTTTAAGACCCTCTACTCAGCGGGCGGTGAAGTTCACGAACACGCTGTAGACGCAGGCGTTGATGATGTCGTCTGGCACGTGGCTAACGTTCCAGCTGGTGTTGCGCGTGGCGTCAATGAGCATGGGAACCTGGTTGAAGCTGAGTTGCTGGTTGATGGGGCACTGGTTAGTGGGCGAGCCGGCGGCATCCCACTCGTAGACGCTTACCGAGACCGTCATGGCGGTCGACAGCGGGCGGATCTGCGTGTATGTCCAGAGGTCGCGCTCGTCGCCGTCGTTCAGGTCGGCGTTCCCGTTGTGGTTGGCGCCGGGGGTGACGTTGAAGGCGTAATAGAACTCGCCGGGGCCGCCCAGGGCGTCGACGTCACCGTCGCGGGTCACCTCTATGCGGAAGGTGGTGGTGAGCACTTGGTCGGGAACGAGCGGATCGCGGCACTCAAGGGCAGGCGCCACGCCTATACAGATGGCGGCTTCGGCGCCGTCTCCTATGGCGCTGCCGTCGCCGTCGGTGTCGAACAGTAGCGGGTCGGTGCCTAGAGCCAATTCCTGGCCGTCGACCAGCCCGTCCAGGTCCGCGTCGGCCACGAGAGGGTCGCTGAAGACCGTGTAGGGCGTCCCGCCCGTGACGCTAATGGTGTGGGGCACGTTGACTTCGTCACCGTCGGAGCGCATGTCGTTGTCGGTATCGGCGTCGAGTGGGTTCGTGCCCAGCGCGATCTCCTGGGCGTCCGTCAGGCCGTCGCCGTCCGTGTCCGCGCTGCGTGGGTCGGTACCCAGCGCCATCTCCTGAGCGTCAGTCAGGCCGTCCCCATCTGTATCGGGCAGGTCAGGATCCGAGGTGACGGCGCGCGTGCTGCTGGTGGGCTGTACGCCGGGAGCGGTGCTCACAGCGTAAGTCGTCACGCTCCAGCCGGAAGACTCTTGGAGGTTCACGAGGCCGTCGCCGTCGTCGTCGAAGACCGCGTCGCCGTCACTTGCCGTGGGGTCCGTGCCGAGCTGGCGTTCCGCACCGTCCCGCAGGGTGTCGCCGTCGGTGTCGGGGTTGAGGGGGTCCGTAGTGACGCTGACGGTGCCGCCGAAGCGCAAGGTAACCACGAAGCCGTTCACCTCTTCGTAATCGCTGATGCCGTCGCCGTCGGTGTCGCGCAGTTTGGCGTCGGTGCCGAGCGCGAACTCCTCCGCGTCGGTCAGCC
>JBIQMD010000216.1:0-4253 GCA_044463725.1 Truepera radiovictrix | reverse complement strand
GGGACGGGAAGGCCAGGTCGATCTCGAGGAGCCGCACGATCAGCGAATCGATGCGGCCGCCGGAGTAGCCGGCCAGCAGGCCGAGAGGCACTCCCACGACCAGCGCCAGGCCGACGGACGCCGCCCCGATCATCAACGAGGTGCGCAGGCCGTGCAGTACGCGTGCGAAGATGCTGCGGCCCAGGTCGTCCGTGCCGAACCAGAACTCGGCGCTGGGAGCCGCCGTGAGCGCGCGGTAATGGATGGCGGTGGGATCGTGGCGTTGTAGCACCGGGGCGAGGAGCGCCGTTGCCACCAGGACTAGGAGCAGCACGGTCCCCAGCACGGCCCCCGGGCGGCTGAAGCGGCGTACAAACGCCCGCAGCGTCCGACTGCGCGGGGAGTCGCGCCGAGGCGGCTGCGCCTGCAGCGCCGAGACGGCGATCTGGTCGCTGGCAGGGCCGGGTACTAGGTCGGGCGCGAGGTCTGGCATGGGTGCGGCCATCAGGGCTTGGCGATTCTAGGGTCGAGGGCGGAGTAGGTGGCTTCCGCAACGAAGTTGACCAGCACGAACACGACAGCCGACACGAGCACAACGCCCTGCACCACGGGGAAGTCGCGTGCCAGGATGGCCTCGACCGCCAGCCTCCCGAGGCCCGGCCGCGCGAACACGCTCTCCACGACGATCGCTCCGCCCAGGAGCGCGCCGAACTGCAGGCTGACGACGGTTACGACCGGGATGAGGGCAGCCTTCAGGGCGTGCTTGAAGACGACCGTGCGGGGCGGCACGCCCTTTGCGCGGGCCGTGCGCACGAACTCCTCACCCAAAGTCGCGAGCATGGTGGTGCGGGTCATGCGCGCCACGATGGCCGAGGTGGGCAGCGCCAGCGCGATGGCTGGCAGAATCAGGCTTGTGAGTCCGGCGTCGCCCACGACTGGCACCCACTTGAGCACCAGCCCGAACAGCGTGATGAGTAGCAGGCCAGACCAGAAGGTCGGCAACGACAGGCCGACCAGCGGGAACACGGATACGAGGAACTCCACGAAACGGTTCCTAGTCACGGCGGCCAGCACCCCCACGGCGAGTCCCGAGAGCGTGGAGAGGAAGATAGCTGCGAGTGTCAGATAGATGGTCGCGGGGAAGCGCTCCTTGATGGCCCTCACTACCGGCTGCCCCGTGCGGATGCTGGTGCCGAGGTCGCCTTGCAGCGCGCGGCCAACATAGCGCAGGTACTGCTCAGGGAGCGGCTTGTCGAGGCCTAGGTCGCTGCGAACTCGAGCGATGTCCGCGGCTGTCGCCTGATCGCCGAGCAGTGCGAACGCCGGGTCGCCGGGCACGGCGTGCACCATCAGGAACGTCGCGAGCGACACCCCGAGCAGCACTACGGCGAGCGCTAACAGTCTGTTGGTCAAGCGGGAAGCCATCGGGCACCTGCGTCATTGGGGTGGGTCGCCGCCCGAGCGGGGCGGCGACCCACCTGCCTAGGGTGTGCGTTTATTCGACGTGCGCGTCGAGAAGGGCAACGAACCCTTCCTTGCTCAGCTGTGCACCCGCGACGCGAGGCTGCAGCGCGATGTAGTTGTCGTTGATCCAGAGGGGCAGCCACAGGCCGAGGTCGAGGACCATCCTCTGCAGCTCGGCGTAGGTCTCCAGGCGGAGCGCATTGTCAGACGTGCCGCGCGTTAAGGCCAAGCGGGAGTCGATTTCGGGGTCGGCGTAGTGGGCCCAGTTGTAGCCGGTCCCGATATTGGCAGAGTTCAGGTACGAGTTGAGGATGTCGGCACTGGTGTAGGTGTAGCCCAGGAAGATCGCCTGGTGCGCGCCTTCGCGGCCCTTGGCCAGCAGGGTGGTGTGCTCGACCAGTTCGATCTCGACCTCGATGCCAAGTTCCTTGAGCATGGACTGCACGACCTGCGCCGACTGCGGCCAGCCGTAGGTGCTCGACGTGATGATGGAGAACTTGAGGGGCTGGCCGGCCTTGACCAACTTGCCGCCAACCGTCTCGTAGCCTGCTTCCTTCAGCAGCTCAAGCCCGCGTGCCGGGTCGTAGGGTGCGGCGTAGTCGCAGATGCCGTTCCAGTAACCCACGATGCTCGGCGGCAGCGGGCCGCAGGCGGGCTGGCCGAGGCCGCGCAGCGACACGGCGACGAGGGCGTCTTTGTCGATGAGGTATGCCATGGCGCGGCGCACGAGCACGTCGTCGAAGGGCGCCTGGTTGACGTTGTAAGCCATGTAGAGGCCGAGGCCCTTGCGCATGAAGCTCAGGAGCGTGTACTTGCCGGCGCTCTCGAGCTGCTGGACGTCGGAGGGCGCGACCGTCAGGACGTCGACGTTGCCGGCCAGGAACGCAGCAGTGGCGGTGGCTTGGTCCGGGATGATCTGGAACGTGAGCTTAGCGAGGTAGGCCGGGCCGTCATGCGCGTACTCGGGGCCCCAGGCGTAGTCGGGGTTGCGCTCCAGCACGATCTGGCTGCCGCTGGTCCAGGATGCGACCTTCCATGGCCCCGTGAGCACCGGTTGGCGGTTGAACTCGGCGCCGAGCTCGGTGGCCGCGGCCGCGTTGACGACGGCCATCGCCTGCTGGGTGAGGTTCTCGATCAGCAGGTAGTAGGGCTGCGCCAGGTGGAACTCGACGACGTAGTCGCTGACTGCGACCACGTCCTGCACGGGGGCGAGCAGGCCGGCGGCCACGGGGCTCTGCGTGGCGGGGTCCTTGGCGCGCAGGAACGAGGCGCGCACGGCCTCGGCGGTCAGTGGCGTCCCGTCGTGGAACAAGACGTTCTCGCGCAGCGTGAAGGTCCAGACCTTGTCATCGTCGGACGGCGTCCAGGACGTGGCCAGCCCGGGGATGTAGTTGCCGTTCAGGTCCTTGCTGACGAGGGTGTCGCCGATGTAGCGCATGACCTGGTTGACGACCGCGGTGGCGCTCTTTTGAGGGTCGAGGGAGTCGGGTTCGGCGTTGATCGCGATGACCACGGAGCCTCCCACCGATTGTGCGAGGACCACGGCCGACAACAGGGCCGTGACCACGACGACTAGAAACCTTGCGAACGGGGCTGGCGACTTCTTCACTTTCGTCCTCCTTGCAGAACTGCCTGAGTGGGAGTCGGTGGCCTGGCGGGGCCTTCCGATACGCGGCCGCCCTGTATGACGAGCGCGGGCCGAGCGAGGGCGCCCGGGTCGATGGTGGGGTCCTGGTCAAGCACTATCGCGTCGGCCCAGCAGCCGGGTTCGAGGCGGCCTACTGCGTCATCGCGGAGGATCTCGGCGTTCGTCACGGTGGCGGCGTGCAGTACGTCTGACATAGGGATTCCGAGGTCGTGGAGGAGGAGGAGTTCTTGCCAGAGCTGGCCCGGCTGCAGGTACGAGCCGGAGTCGGTGCCGACGCCCCATTTCACGCCAGCCTCCACTGCCGCCAAGAAGCTTGCTGCCTTGCGCTCTAGCACCTTCGCCGCCATGTCGCGCTGCGCCTGGCTCAGGCCTTCCGAGCGCGCCATGACGTCGTACACGAGGAAGGTGGGCACGAGGTACGCGCCGCGCTCCAACGCCAGCTCGATGCCGCGCTCGTCGATGAAGCTGGCGTGTTCGATGGTCCTCACGCCGGCTTGAAGGCAGAGGCTTATGGCGGTGGCGGGGTGCGCGTGGGCTGCTACGTAGGTGCCCGCCTCGTTCGCGGCGTCCACCATGCTTTCTAGTTCCGTCAGGGTGTACTGCGTGACCTCGGAGTCCTCGTTCACGTCGGCAACGCCGCCGCTCGCCATGATCTTGATGAAGTCGGCACCTGCTTTGCGCTGCTCACGTACGGCCCGCCGCACGTCGTCGGTGCCGTCGGCCTCGCGCCCCCAATAGTTGACGTGCCCGCCAGTGGCGCAGATGAAGGAGGCGCTGGTGTGTACCCGCGGGCCGGCGACGATGCCAGCCGCCACCGCCTCCTTGAGCTCCACCGCTATGCGGCCAGGCCCGCCGACGTCGCGCACGCTTGTCACGCCAGCGCGGAGGTGGTCGCCGGCGTTGCGCACGCCCTTGATGACGCGCGCGGTGAGGGGTTCGTTGCGGTGTGCGTCCTGACTGAGGGTGAGGTGAGCGTGCGCGTCGATGAGACCGGGGAGCACGTAAGCGCCTTCGAGGTCGAGAGCGAGAGGCTCGCCGCCGGTGGGCTTGCTCGGCGCGGTTCCGGCGGGCGTGATGCTGGAGATGCGCCCCGCAGTGACCTCAAAGTCGGCCAGCGCGAAATGCCCAGAGCGGTAGAGGTTGCCGTTGCGGAATGCAGCTC
>JBIQMD010000215.1:0-4254 GCA_044463725.1 Truepera radiovictrix | reverse complement strand
GTAGTGCAGGCCAGGCATGAGCACGAGGTCGTCGAGGCGCAGCCGCCCTGAACCGCGTGCCTGCGCCAGCCTCCCTCCCGACACGGCCAACTCGGTCAGGCTCGAGATGTTGGCGCCAACCAACTGAATGCGGTAGCGCTGCGCCGCGCCTACCACCTGAACGGAGTAAACGTCCGCTTCCGGGCCAACGAACCTGCCGCGGACCTGACCGTTCTCCGGCAGCGGGCTGGCTGACCTGGGGTAATCGTTCGGCTCCACGTCTCCACCCGCTAAGGCGGTGCCTGGCCGTAGCGCCATGTTGTAGCTGACGCCGTTAGTCCCCTCTACCAGCAGCTGATAGCTGCCTGCGCGCAAGTACAGGCTGGCGTGGGTCACGCCTGGGCGCGAGTACATGAGCGCTCCACCGGCGTCGTCATTAAGCGAGTAGGTGAGGTCAGCAGCCGACTCGAAGGTCAGGTCGTAGTAGCCGGCGTCGGCCGCTCTCACTTCGGTGCGGTAGTAATCGCGGTTCTGTAAGGTGGCGCGCATCTCACTGCCGAGAGGGAAGACGGTCGCCCGCGCCCAGTCGTCGTTCGGCTCTACAGCGATCCCGTCGCCGCGCACTCCTTGCGACTCAAGGCGCAAGCGCACCATGCCGCTGTCACCAACCACCTTGACCGTGTAATCGCCTACCGGCAACCCGAGGCCGGTGAAGCGCACGCGGCCGCTAGCGTCTACAGCACCCTGACTGACAACGCCAGCTGGGCCTTCCAGTTCCAGCTTCGGTGTGGAGCCGTACGCTGCCCACAGTTCAAGGCCCCACACGCGCCTTGCGGCCTCCTCGTCGATGCTGACGCTAACCGCCAACTCTTCGACCACCGGCCCGAACCACCCGAACGCCCCCACGTACTTCCGGGGGCCCCCCTCGTCGTAGCGGGCATCGTCTGCGCCGTAGCGCAACGTAGTTACCGGCGCTAGGTTGGCGACGAACTCCCCGGCAGACCCGCTCGTCGCCACGCCGAGGTAGTAGCTGCCCGGCTGGATGAGGAACTCGCGCGACTTGGCCGCGCTGCCGTTCTGCGTGGTCACGCTAGGGTACTTCTCGACCTGCGTGACGTCCACGCCGTTATCTGCGAAAGTCACCCTGAACAGCTCGACCGTAGTAACGCTGTTGCGCGGCCCCTCGACGGCGAGCGTCCAGCGGTGCCTAGCGTCCTCAGCGGTTACGTCCCACCTGAACGCGTCTTGGTCGCTACTACCTACCGTGCCTGTGAGGCAGAGTGCGCCAACCTCGTTGTAACTAGCTGGCGCGATCATGTTCGGCCCTGCGCCCGTCAACCTCGTCGCGGTGGCCGGCGTGTCGTTCGGCTCCGATTCATACGTGCACTGCTGCGCCAGCGCGCTGCCCGTGATCGCGGCGCACAGGCTGAAGAGCACCCCAAGCATGGCCATGCGCTTGCGCGAGGTTCGCCCCCAGGGCGAGCGCTCTATACGAGCCGGTCGACTGACGCTCATCTACTCCTCCTCGCGCCGCTAGCTGACGGCGCCGATACTGCTGCGACTCACCCTAGAATGCACGTAGTCCGTGGCTGGAAGCTCATCAGTCGGTCCGCCCACGTGCACGGGCCGCCAAGGGGCGTGAGCATCGCGGAGCCTAGGCCGATGTCCGAACCTATGAACATCCCGACCGACACGCCAACTTGCACGGCGGCGGAGGCACCAGCCAGCGCCGCGCCTAGGCCGATGCCGATGCTCCCGAAGATGACCACCCCAGTAACCATGTCGCACAGACAGATGATCAGGGCGTCGCCGCTTTGGCTAGCACAGATCATCGCACCTGGAACGGCCAGGACCCCTGCGACGGTAAGGCTGATCTGCCAAGGGACGAGGTACTCGACCGCAGCGTTCCCGTGGCCGCGGCTACCTATCCCGAGCGTTGTCCCCGTAGCGGGATCGACGCGCCACCAACTGAAGGCCGTGCCGCTAGCAGCGTGGTCGCTAGCGTACACGACCACGTTGCCTGCGGCGAGGTCGCGTTGCAAGGCTGGCAATGCCGCATCCGGAGCACCAGACCCTCGTAGTTCAGCCACATCGGTCAGCACCGTCAGCGGCCCCGAGCCGTCCGCGAAGCTAGAGAAGGCGCTGTCGACCCCTTGAGCGAAACGCTCGACGTACAGGCGCTCGACCATCGTGTCCCACGCGCCGGCCAGAACGGCGCGGTTAGCGTCGCTGACGACCCCTGACGGGCCCGTCGTGAGGAAACGCCGGCTGCTATGCAAGATGTCGACGCCCAACTCGCCGCCAACCGACTCGCCGATCGATAGCGCCTGCCTGATCGAGACGACCGTCGGCGCCGCGCGGTAACCGGCGCCGCCCGCTACGGGCGCGACCCCCTCGAAGAGCGCCATCAGCAAGAGCTGGTCGCGGCCCTGCAGGCCGCCGACGCCGTCGATCAGACCGAGGTCCGGGTTCCGTGCCAGCCTCTCGATGGCGTCCAAGTAGCGCAGGCCCTGCTGCACCGAGTCGTCAACGAGGTACTCGGTCGGCAACGACGCCCCCGTCACCATGAACTCCATGCTGCTCAGTATGCCGTTCAGCAATACGCTCTCGTCGAGCAACTCCGCACCGCCTTGCACGCGCGCTGCGCCTCCACGGCGGTCGAAGACGTAGCGGCGTTGCCTGTTCTCGGCTCCGCCCGGCGCCACGTGTACGACATCGACGAATTGGGCAGTCAACGCGAACGGCTCCATGTCTGCCGGGGCGTCGGTGCCGAGGGCGCCAAGGAGTCCGGTCGCCTGGCCCATCTTGCTCGCTGCCGTCTGGAACACGCCAGCCATTGCGCTGGCCGCGTCCGCAGGCGAGAGCAGGTTGCCCATGGTGTCGAAGGCTAGCGCCCCTGGCGCAAGCACTCCGTTGAGGAGCGGGACGAAGAAGGCGGTTTCCCTCAAGGTCGTGCCCAGGTCCTCGAGCGTGGCGTCCGCCGGCTGATCGAGTGGCGAGTTGGTCACCGCGAGGTTGATGCCGAACATGTTCGCGACGGGCCGCTCCCACGGCGTCATGATCTGCTCCTCGAAGAACTCGTTCCCGCGCTTGCGTTCGATGCCAACCTCCACCCGCAGGCGGTGCTGGAGCCCCTCTGGTACGGCTGACTCGATGTGGTCGTCTGCCACGACGTCCGGCGCTGGCAGGGCGCCGAACGCCGGGTGAACGGCTTCCCAGGCCGCGTCTCCCAAGCGGTACTCCACCCAGGCATACTCCATGGCTTCTGCGAGGAGCGCGGCGTGATCGTCCGCGACGAGGGCAACGCCGGCCGCAGCCAACGCGTATAGCAGCGCGGCGCTGGCCGCTTCTGCCTCGAGGTAAGGTGCCGTCTCCTCGAGTTCCACTGCAGCCAGTGCGCGACCGTACTTCTCCAACTCGTCCAAGCTCACGTCGGCAGCTCGCGCTAGTGCGCTGACCTGGTCGGGGGACGAACCGTCACGGACTACGACAGGCTCGAGCACGCGCTCCAACAACCGCTCGCCATCTGCCTCCGTCAGGGAACCGAGGGCGATGCGGGCGTCGTAACCGGCGTCCTCAAGGAGCGTCGCCAACAAGAAGGAGAGGTCGAGCGCGTTGCCTGCGCGAGAGATGAACGTGGCTTCTGCGCCCCGCAGGAGGCCGCGGTAGAGCTCGAAGCGGTAATTGGTGGCCAGCAGCTCCTCGAGTTCCTGTGCGTCCATGAACGCGGCGTCCAGGCGCTGGTCGTCTAGGTCGAGCCTGCTTCGGTCGACGCCAGCTAACGCCACCTCGAGCATGTTCCGCTGGCGCGCGAGTTCTTTGGCCGCCTCGCTGGTCAGTGCTCCCTGCGCCACGGCACTCGGTGCCAGCGGTAGTGAAATGGCGATGGCAAGCACGCACGTGAGCAGGTGCCTGGCGCCCGCCACGAGGACGGCGCGCAGGCCTGAGCTGCGCTCGCGCTGCCTCATAGCCCGAACAGCGCTAGCGGCAGGTACTCGCCGACGCGCTCAGCGTAAGGCGCTACCAAGGTCACGTTCGCTTCGGGCACGCCGGTAGTGCTGGCCGCCGTGCTCTCCTCCACCTCGCCAGCCGCTAGCGCCGAGAGGTTGACGAGCGCGGGCGTGTGGCCAGTGGCCTGCAGGACTGCGCCGCGCACCCAGGCGTACTCGTCGAGAGAGAAGTTCGCGTCGTTGAGGGCCTTCACTTGCAACTCCTTGGCCGCCACGACTAGTTGGATGATGTCGGCGTAGGCGTTGATGACCTGGCGGATACCTG
>JBIQMD010000214.1:0-4264 GCA_044463725.1 Truepera radiovictrix | reverse complement strand
GGGTCGTGCGCGCAGCGATGGAGGCGCTTGGTGCGACGCCGCCCGCGATCGGGCCAACACCCGAACACCTCAGCGCCGAGTTGCGCGCCCGAGGCCCCACCCTATTAGTCCTCGACGACTTCGATCATCTCGTCGACTGCGCAAGCTGGTTATCGGACTTGCTGCGCTCCGCGCCGAACGCGTCTGTGCTCGTGACCGCCAATCAGCCGATCGGTTCGGCCTACGAGTACGTCTTGCCGCTACCTGGACTATCAACCGCCGGTCCTCAGGCCGGGGAAGTAGGTGAGCTCTTCGTAGAGCGGGCGTTGCGTGCCGATGCGAGCTTCGAGCTGCACCCGAACGATGTTGAGCACGTCGTAGAGCTGGGGCGCCTGACTGGAGGTAACCCACTCGCGGTTAGGTTGGCGGCGGCGTGGGTTGCGGTCGTGCCGGTCGCCGACATCGTCCGCGAACTCACGGCCGGACTGCAACTGCTAGCGACTGACGCCCACGACGCGCCTTCTCGGCACCGAAGCATCCTCGCCGTGTTCGAGCGCACGTGGGAACTCTTGGGCGAAGCTGACCGCAACCGACTGCTGCGCCTCTCCGTCCTGAACGGCTCCTTCGACCGAGTGACCGCGGCTGCCGTCGCGGGAGTGGACCTACCGGTCCTGGCGAGCCTGTGCCGCAAGTCCCTCTTGGTACGGCCTGCGCCAGGTCGGTTCGAGTGCCCGCCCATCTTCCGGCGCTGGATAGGGCAGCGTTGGGGCGAAGACACTGACCTCCGCTCCACCACCAGGCAACGGCACGCCACTCACTTCCTCGCGGTCGCCCGTGCCGCCGGGCGCGCGTTCGATACTCCGGAAGGCGGTCAGTGGCTCGGGCGCCTCGACCTCGAGCGGCGCGACGTCATCGCGGCCCTCCAGTGGTGCTGGGATGGTGGCGACACGCGCGCACTGCTCAGAATGCTCCGGAGCCTTGGCCAGTACTGGATCAGGCGCGGGCGCCTCGACTCCGTGTTCCCGTGGTACGAGCGCGCCGCGACCCTCACGCCAGCCACAGGCAGCGAGCGCGACCTAGTGGCCGTTCTACGCCTGTATGCGTACGCCCTGAACGTAACCGGCGATCACGTGCGTCCGGGCCCCCTTCTAGAACGCGCACTGGCCCTGGCGCAGGAAGTCCGCGCGCTCGACGCAGTTGCACAGGCAGCCAACGCTCTCGGCGTGCTCGCCGTCTACCGGCGCGATCTGGACGCCGCGGCCGACTGGTACCACCGCGCCATGCTGGCGGCGGACGAGTCCAGCTCAGACGGCATGAAGCCTTTCATACTCAACAACTTGGGCGACCTGCACTACTTCAATGGCCGCTTCGACCAGGCGGCGGAACACTATCTCGAAGCCGTAGAGCGGTCGCGCGTTATTGGCAACCTGCAGATGACATCGAACGTGCTCGGTGCGCTTGGCATCGTCGCGCTGCGCCAAGGGCGACTCGCCGAGGCAAAGAGCCACCTCGGCGAGAGCCTGCGTCTCGTGCGGGAACTCGGGATCACGTTCAGCATTAGCGCGGCTCTGGACCAGTATGCCGCGCTGCTCACCGCCTCCGGCGAGCCAGCCGCGGCGGCGCGCCTGTGGGGCGCGGCCGACGCTCTACGCGGCAAGCTCGGAACGACGCTCGACTGGTTCGCAGCCGAAGAGCGCGCCCACTGGCAAGCCAAGGCAGGCGAACGGCTCGCTCCTGAAACGTACGGGGCCGAGCGAGAAGCAGGGGAAGCGATGCACCCAGAGGCCGCACTTGCGTTCGCAGTCGCGGGCCTGGAGGGTCGGCAGGCGCAGCGCTAGCCCCGCTCCCCCCACCCAGCCCTGATCTCCGTACTGCTCACGTCCCGCCGGAAGCTCCCCTCCGGCAGCTCCTCGAACAACCCGCGCATGTCGTCCGGCACGGGCAGGTGGCGGAGGGTTTTGTACTCCTCGCCCTCCCCGAGCCGCCCGGCGACGAGGAAGCGGCAGCCGTGCGCAGCGATGCCGTGCAGCGCCGCCCGCATCTGCTCTTCCGAGCCGTTGTAGAAGCGCGGTTCGAGGATGCGCTCGGCGGTGTCCAGCCCGAGCACGAAGACGCTGCCGGGGAAGAGGGCGGCTTTCTCGACGAAGAGGGGCGCGCGGGTGAGGGCCAGCGTCCCGCGGCCAGCGAACTGCTGGGCCCGCAGGCGCGCCTCGAACATGCCGATGGGCGCCTTGTCCGCGTTGACGATGGGTAGTTCGAAGAGTGCGGGCAGGCCCATGTGTTCGGCGGCGGCTCGCGCCAGCTCGAGGTGGCCTTCGTGTGCGGGGTTGAAGGCGCCCGAGAGGACCACCCAGCGGTCTTCCGCTCCGCGCACGGGGGTGCTGACCACGGTGCCGTCTGACCTTATGACGGCCATGGTGCGCTCGCCGCGTTCCACCCCGGCAATCAGTTCGCTTGGGAACAACTCGATCTCGACGCGCTCGCTGCCCGTCAGGGGGAGGTCGGGGCGCGCCAGCACGCCGCAAGCGTCCGCCACCGCCCGCAAGAGCAAGAGGGAGACGATGTCCTCCTCGCCGGGTCGATCGCGTGCGTCCTTCTCGATGGTGAGGGAGTAAGTTGCTATGCCGAACGCGTCGTGCACGGCGGCCGCTACGCGGTGGTCGCCGCGTTTCGCGCGGTCGGTCGCGATGGTGGCGGTGCTGCCTAGACCGAACACGGCGTCTGCTGGGCTGGCGTAGCGCCGCGCCTGCTCGTACGCGCGCTTGGCCATGGCCCGCGCCACGCGCCGCGACGTGAAGCGGGCGGGCATGAACCCAACCCAGTCGCGCATGCTCTCCTGGTTGTAGATGTCTATGGCGCTTAGCACCGTGCGGCTCGAGCCCCCGACCCCGTGCAGCCAAGTCAGCGACTGCGTGCCTGCGCCCGCGAACGCCATGACCATCTTGTGCGGCGTTGCATGGATGGCGGTGGCGAGTTCGGCTGGGGTGGCTGGGCGTCGGCGGGGGTCGAGGCCGTTGCTGTCACCGGTGGTCTGCACCACGGTGGCGGGCGCGCGGTCATTGCGGGGTACGGGCACGCTGGCGCCGTGGGGGTCGGGCCTCATGACGGCCCCATCATGTCACGTGCGCATGACGATACTAGGTTGCGCCTAGCGCCCGAAGACGAGGTCGCCTTCCGCGCCACTGAGGATGAGTTGGCCTTCACTGGTAAGGCTGTACCTGTCCACCGCGCTCAGAGTGGTCAAGAAGCGTTGCTCCTGCTCCATGGCGCCATCGCAGAACATCATGGTGCTGCCCGCCGCGCCGAAGCCGACTGCGCCGTCCAGCCCGAACGCCACCCCGGCGAAGTAGCGGTTGCAGCCCGTCGTACCGGCCGCTTGGCCGTCCGTGATCGTGAGGGTGGCCAGCGCGTCAGCTATGGCAGGAGTGCCGCCTACGCCGAACGACACGAAGTTCCACTGCACGTTCGAGATGGGGTTGCTGGCGTCGATGGTCTGCACTAGCACGCGCTCCTTGCCACTGACGCTGAGGCCGGCCGCTCCCTGTGCAACTGCGCCTCTCGTGGCGTAAACGTCCGCGTCTGAGGCCTCGAAGTAGCCGAGCAGCACGCTGTCGTCGTCGCAGGTGAAGTTGGCGCGTTCGCCTTCGAACGCCAGGGTGGCGCCGTAACCGGCGTGGAGGCACGTCGCGCCGTTCGCGAGGGTTACGCCCTTGACTTCGAGTGCGACGAGCGCGTCGTCGTAGATGGTCTGGGCGGCGTTCGGGTCGTAAGCCACGCGCGTTACGAGGCCGTAGTCGTCAACTAGGAGCAGCTCGCCTACCAGGGCGACGCCGGCATTACAGAAGTGGCTTACTTGCCCGCCAGCCACGGAGACGTTCACGTCTGGGCCGACGGCCGTGCAGGTAGCGCCGTCAGGCAGCACGATGTTCACGCCTTGAGCGGCGGCAACGCCAACGAGGGCGGTTATGACGACGAGCAGGTTACGCAGCGCATGGCGCATGAATGCCTCCTGGAGGGTCTGCGCGGGCCGCGCCTCGAAGGGGCGGCCCGCGGGCCTCATGTTTCCAGGCTAGGCGCTACAAGTGAGCCGCTTACCCAAGCCTCGTTCAGGGAACGTTCATCGCGCTGCGTGGCCTCAGCAGGCGCCTGGCGCCGGTAGGCCGCTCGGTGGCCGGGGCGATGAGCAGGCGCATGGCGTTGGCGATCACGAGCAGTACCGACCCCTCGTGCACCAGCATGCCGATGGCCATGGTCACTCCCCCCCACAGCACTCCTGCGAGGAGCA
>JBIQMD010000213.1:0-4275 GCA_044463725.1 Truepera radiovictrix | reverse complement strand
CGCCCGCCTACCGTTGGACGCTCAACCACACCGTGGCGGTCGACGATCCCCTCGAACTCTTCAACTTCACACCACGGAAGTGGCTGACGTGGTGGCGGACGGTGTCGGACGATGAGCAGCAAGAAGCTATCCGAACTAGCTAAGACGGTGCGGAGCAAGAACGCGGGCGTTGACCGCATTACCTTCGACATCTTGTTCCGCGACCGCGGCAACTACGAGCTGGTCAAGAACAGCGGCGTTATTAGCCGCGCGTCGATGGCAGCGCTCTTCAACATCGACGCCAGCCGCATCACGGACTTCGTCGAGTACGATCCCGCATACGCCATCAAGTTCACCATCTTGCGCCTCAGGCCGAGTGGTAGCGCGGGCGACGCGGACATCTTCGGCGCGCAGCAGTACGCGCCACTGCTTGACATCGAGGTGCCCGTAGCCTGAGCTTCGCCGGGTAGTCTTGGTGACATGAGCAGCGAGGAGCAGCCCCCGGAAGACCTGCAGGCGCGCCTTGACCGGGCGGCCGACCACCTCACCCCGCAGGAGCTGCGCCTCGCTGCGCACTTGGTCGAGCAGCTCGAGCGGTGGGGTTACCTCTCCAGCACGGAGCTGGCGGCCGAACTTGGGGTGCACCGCTCGACGGTCGTGCGCTTCGCGCAGAACATCGGCTTCAAGGGCTACCCGGAGTTGCAGGAGAGCGCCAGAGCCGAGTACCTCAAGTCGTTCTCCGTGCAGCGCGAGCTCGTCATGAGCGACATGGGTGGCCCGGATAGCTACACCGTTCAGGCCGTCTACCAGCGCGAACTGCAGAACCTGCAGCGGAGTTATCACCTCCTGGACATCGCCGCGCTTGAGGCAACGGCCAAGAGCCTAGCGACCGCCAGGCGCGTGCTCCTGTTCGGCAGGCGCTTCTCTCACCCCATTGCCCTGCACTTGGCGCTGGTGCTGAGGACCATGCGTGAGCGCGTCGAGGTTGCGCCGCCACCTAGCGGCACGTCGGTTGACCTGCTCTTCGACTTGGGGCCGGAAGACTTCGTGCTTGTCGTGTCGCTGCGTCGGCACTCGGCCGAGGTGCAGCGCACCCTCAGGTACTTGGCGGACGCTGGCGTGCCTGTGGCGGTCCTAACGGACGCCAGCCCCGGGAACAACGGGCCAGAAGGCGCCGTAGTGCTGCGTGCCCACGTAGGCAGTACGGGGGTTCTTGACTCCTACACGGCGCTCGTCAGCCTTAGCCACGCACTACTCACTCTCGCTGAGGCCGCGCTGCCCGATGCGCCAGCGCGCCTCGCGCAGGCGGAGAAGGCCTGGCAGCACTTCAACAAGGACTGAGGCGAGGTTCAGGCGGGTTGGGCAGCGCGGTAGGTGGCGGCCGCCTCGACGAAGGCGAGGAAGAGTTTGCGGAACGCCGGTTGCACCTGGGTGAGCCACTCTGGATGCAACTGGGTACCGATGCCAAAGCCGCGGTTGGCCTCGATAGCCTCAACCCAACCGTCTGACGAGCGCGCGGTTACGCGCCAGTGGGGCGGTGGGCGGTCGACGACCTGGCGGTGAAAGCTGTTCACCCGCGCGGTTTCACCCAACCAGCCAGCTAAGGCGCTGTCGGCAGTCAGGTCGACGGCGTGCGTCGTGACCGTCGCCTGTTCGGTCTGGTAGTGGTTGGCTGCCCCTGGAACGGCCCCGAGGTTACGCACGATGGTGCCGCCAAGGGCTTCTGCGATGGTCTGGTGGCCGCGGCAGATGCCGAGTAGCGGCATCCCGGCAGCCCAGGCGGCGCGCACGAGGCTGGCCTCGAAGTCGTAGCGCACCGGGTTGGTGTCACGCAGGCTCGGGTCGGGATTGTCTTGGAAGTACTGGCCTGGCAGGCGGCCGCCTCCGCTCAACAGCAGTCCGTCTATCGCGCCGATCACGTCTTCCAGTCTGCCTGACGCGTCCGGGTGCGTTGGGATCAGTAGCGGCACGCCGCCGGCGTCAGCAACCGCCTTGGCGTAACGCGCCGCCAACTGGAAGCGCCACTCCTTGGTCCCTTCTTCGGCTTGTACCTCAGCGGCGTGAACGGTTATCCCAACTACGGGCGCTCTCATGCTGTCTCCTCTGCGGTGGTGGTCGGTGCGGTCGCCGCCTTGCTGCGGCTTGAGCGGCGGAAGCGTTGCCTGCTCTTGCTTCTTGGGTCGTAGATCTCTTGCAGGCGCTCGCCGAGCAGATTGATGGCCAGGACGAGGATGAGCAGCGCGATACCGGGGATGGTGCTCACCCACCAGGCGATGAACAGTACACCTCTGCCGTCAGAGATCATCGAACCCCATGCTGGGATGTTGGGAGGAATGCCGACGCCAAGGAAGCTCAGCGACGCCTCCAACACCATGAAGTAGCCGACGCGCAGGGTGGCGAGCACGACCGTCGCCGGAAGGATGTTGGGCACGACCTCGCGGAAGAGGGTGCGTGAATGGCGTTGGCCAAGGGCGCGTGACGCCTCGACGTACTCGCGCTCTGCCTGGTCGAGGGTCTGGCCGCGCGCCAACCGGTAGAACTCGACCCAGCCTTTGAGGGAGAGGGCCATCACGAGGTTAGCGAAACCGGGGCCGAGGAAGGCCATCATGCCGATGGCGAAGATCAAGTAAGGGAAGGCCAGCAGGAGCTCGGTGAAGCGCCCAACCACCGCGTCGAACGCGCCGCGGTAGTAGCCGCCGAGGGCGCCGAGTACGGTGCCGAAGGTGGCCGTGATGGCCACGGTGACCACGCCTATCAGGAGGCTGACGCGCGCGCCGTAGATGGTGCGCGAGAGGATGTCGCGGCCGAGTGAATCGGTGCCGAACCAGTGCTGCGCGGAGGGCGGTTGCAGGCGCTGACCGAGGGCGGTGGCCTCCGGGCCGTACGGCGCCAGCAGGGGAGCGAATATGGCCATGAGCACGTAAAGGGTGATGACGGCAACGCTGATGCTCCCTAACGGGGTTGCCATGATCTGCCTACCCCGGTTCACAGCGAGATCCGCGGGTTTAGCAGGGTGTAGAGCGCGTCGACGACCAAGTTGGCAGCTACGTAAGTCAAGGCGTAGAGCATGACGGCGGCCTGCACGACGACGTAATCGCGCGCGAAGATGGAATTGACGACGAGTCGTCCTAAGCCAGGCCAGGCGAAGATCGTCTCGACGATCATGTTGCCGCCGAGCAGCTCGCCGAACTGCAGGCCGGTGACGGTGAGGGCGGGGATGAGGGCGTTGCGCAAGGCGTGCTTGATGACGACCGACCATTCACGCAGGCCCTTGGCCCGCGCGGTAGTAACGAAGTCTTTGCTTAGCACCTCGAGCATGGACGCGCGGATGACGCGCGCCAGTACCGCCGCGAAGACCACGCCAAGGGTGATGGCGGGCAGCACGAGGTGCTTGAGGGCCGTACCGAACGCCCTCAGGTCTTTAGCTATGAGGGTGTCTATGAGCATGAAGCCGGTGGTGCGGTCGACGACCATGGTTGCCGCGATGCGGCCCGACGTGGGAAAGAGCCTGAACTCGACGGCGAACAGCAAGATAAGTAGGAGCCCGAACCAGAACGCTGGCATGCTCACCCCGACAAGTGCGCCGGAGAGCACTGAGCGGTCTACGATGGAGCCAGCGCGCAGGGCGCTGATGATGCCGACCGGCAAGGCGATCAGGATGGCGACGAGGACGGTGGCCATCGTCAGTTCGATCGTGGCCGGCAGGGTGTCGGCTATCAGCTTCACTACGGGCGCGTTCTTGACGAAGCTCACGCCGAGGTCTCCGCGGAGCACGCCTGCCAGGAACAGCCCGAGTTGTGTGATGAGTGGCTTGTCGAGGTTGAGCTGGTTACGTAAAGAGTCGATCTGTTGTTGCGTGACTTGGGTCTCGCCGAGCATGATCTCGACGGGGTCTCCGGGGAGGAAGCGGAGGAACATGAACGCGAGGACCGCGACCCCGATGGCCACTGGGATGGCGGAGAGCACGCGTTCGAGTAGCTTCGTCAGTCGCATTCGTGTCCTTCGCCCGTTTGCGGTTCAGCTTGCGTTCGTGCGGCGCAGCATGTGGTGGTGGCGCCCCAGGAACTTGGGGGCGCCACCTGGCTGGCCTAAAGGTTAGTTGGTGTCGTACCCGGCCTGCTGGAGGAGCTCCTTGGCCTTGGCGGGGTCGTAGGGGTAGGGCGCGAGGTCTTTAGCGTAACCGAAGCCGCTCGGGAGGAACGGGGTGGCTAGGCGGTCGGCGTAGCCGCGGTAGATGTTGGTGAGGATGCTGTCCCAGTCGATGGCGTAGTTGAGCGCCTGGCGCACGCGTGTGTC
>JBIQMD010000212.1:0-4295 GCA_044463725.1 Truepera radiovictrix | reverse complement strand
GATCACCGCGAAGAAGGTCATCAGGGCGCAGACCATAGCGTTCGAGAACCACGTACCGACCATCTACCTAGTCGACTCCGCGGGCGTCTACCTACCTCTTCAAGACGAGATCTTCCCCGATCAGGACGACTTCGGGCGCGTGTTCTACCTTAACGCACGCATGAGCGCGCTAGGCATCCCACAGCTCGCCGCCATCATGGGCAACTGCGTGGCGGGAGGCGCCTACCTGCCGGTCATGTGCGACACGCTCGTCATGACGGAAGGCTCCGGCCTATACCTGGCCGGCCCGGCCCTGGTGCGCGCGGCCATCGGCCAGGAAGTCGGGAGCGAGGAGCTGGGCGGCGCCACCATGCACGCTGAGTTGGCAGGCACGGTGGACTTCAAGGAGCCAGACGACCTCCATGCCATCGCTCGCCTGCGCCGCCTAGCGGCTACGTATGCGGAGCGACCGCTGGCTGCTTGGGCGCGGAGCCGCGCTGCGCCCGTTGCCCCGTTAGCTAGCGATGGAGATCTGGAAGGCATCCTCCCGACCGATGGTGGAACCCAAACGTACGACGTTCGCCACGTGCTTGCCCGCCTCCTTGACGGGTCGGAGCTGGACGAGTACAAGCGCGATTACGGGCCAACGTTAGTGACGGGCTGGGGTCGCATTGGCGGTTACCCGGTTGGCATCGTTGCCAACCAGAAGCTCGTCATCAAGCGCGGCGGGCGACTGGAGGTAGGCGGCGTGATCTACGCCGACGCCGCCGACAAAGCTGCTCGCTTCGTACTCGACTGCAACCAGACGGGTGTACCCATCTTGTTTCTGCACGACGTCAACGGCTTCATGGTTGGCCGCGACAGCGAGCAGGAAGGGATAATCCGTCGCGGCGCCAAGCTCGTCAGCGCGGTAAGCAATAGCGTGGTGCCGCGCATCAGCGTAATTCTAGGCGGCTCGTACGGTGCAGGACATTACGCGATGAGTGGCAAGGCGTACGCGCCGCGCTTCATCTTCGCGCTGCCAAGCGCGCGCTTCAGCGTCATGGGCGGCCAGCAAGCAGCCAAGACGATCCTCGACATTCAAGCAGCTAGGCTCGAGCGCTTGGGCGAGAAGCCAGCTGACGAGGCGCTTGCTGAGCTGCACGCCCGCATTAGCGCCGACTACGACGCGGCGCTGGACATCCGCTACGGCGCCTCGCGGTTATGGGTCGACGAGGTGGTTCTCCCTTCGGAACTGCGCTCCAGGCTGGTGCGGGCCCTCGACGCATGCGCGCTCGACGCCGAGCCTGGCAAGATGCGCCTCGGAGTCTTCCAGACATGATGCGCCCCAGGCGCCGCGCGATGGGGGCGAGGTTGGCAATAGCCTACGGCCTCTAAGCAGGAGCCCAGGAACTGCCAAGGAGGTCCGAATCAGGGGCTAGACTGCCGCAGATGACCTTTCTTGCGCCCCATGCATTGTGGTTGCTAGCCCTGCTGCCAGTCGTCGTTGCGCTGCACTACCTGCGCGCGCGCCGCCGCCAGCACGACGTGGCCGCGCTGTTCTTGTGGCGCAGGGCGCAGGCCAACAGCGCACGACGTAAGCGCATCTCACCTAGCTGGCTACTCGCCTTGCAGCTCCTGTTCGTCGCGGTTGCCTCGCTCGCGTTGGCAGGGCCGAGGTCAACGGCGGCGGATGACAACGGCTTGATCGTCGTGATCGATGGGTCCGCCAGCATGGCAGCAGTCGCGGGAGCTGACGGCTCTGCGGGCACGCGCCTAGATCTTGCGGTCGGTGCAGCCCGCCAACGCCTCGCTGGCCGCTCGCGCGTTGCTTTGGTGCGGGCCGGAGTGGCGCCAAGGCTACTTGTGCCCCTCGACGCGCAACAGTCCGAACTCTTGACTGCTCTAGACGCCCTTCGGGCTGGCGACTCACAAGAAGACCTACTCGCGGCAGTCGACCTGGGCAAGGGCCTCCTCCCGGACGCTGACGTGGTCGTCATAACGGACTGGCCCGCCGAGTTGGGGCAGGCGGAGGTAGTCGTCGTCGGCGAGCCAGTCGATAACGTTGGCATCAGCGCGTTCGATGTCGGTGTTGGCCAGGCGTTCGTAGCAGTGGTCGCAAGCGGCCGCCTGCCCGCGCAAGTCACCGTCGCTTTGTTCAGTGCCGGCCGAGAACTGGCCCGCAGCACGGTCCTGGTGCCAGCCGGCGGTAGCGGCAGCGCCACCTTTCCGCTGCTGGAGGACGACGGGGGGCCGCTGGGTGTACTCGAGGCGCGTATCTTGGCGCCGCTGCCAGACGCATTAGCCCTAGATGACGTCGCCTTCGCTGGCCGCAGGGCGTTGACGGTAGCAACCGACGACCTCTACCAACCGCTCCTTCGCGCACTGCAAGCCGCACCCGGGGTGGCTGTGTTCGGCGCTACGGACGCCAGGACTGCCCAAGTCGACCTCAAGGTTGTCTCGCGCTACATACCTGACACCGAGGCCGCTTTCAACGCCTTGGTGCCAGGCGACTACCTGTTGTTCCCACCGCCAGCGCGCGCGCCGGAGTATCACGTTGTGCGCGCCCAGGACCGCGTCGAACCGCTCATGCGCTTCGTCGACCTCGACGACGCCCTAGTGGGCCTAGACCCTGAAACACCGCGCTGGACGAACTCTGAAGCCAACGGCTGGCAGGTACTGGCCCAGGCAGACGACCTCACCCCGCTGCTGCGGCTTCGGCGCACGGTAACGGGTTCGATTCTCCAGTTCGCCTTCCACCCTAGTCAGTCGGATGTCGTGTTGCGGCCAGCGTTCCCGGCCCTCATCGCCAACTGGGTGGCCGCAATCGACGCCACTCCGCGGCTTGCTCTTGGCGAGACGGCGCCCGGTTGGGCAGAGCCGGCGCTCGAGCCAGGGGTCTTCGACCTAGCGAGCGGCGCTCGGGCAGCAACGGCAGGTGCGGTGCAAGGCCAAGCGGCCGGTTCAACCAGCGCGGTCGCGCTCGTCTCACTCCTGTCTGCCGCTGAGAGCCGTCTCGCGGGCGAGCCGCTGGTCAGCGGCACAAGCGGGCCAGGCAACGTTGACCAGACGGCTCAGATGAGCAGCCAGGCTCGCGAGGCAGGCCTCGCCGCGAAGGAGGCCACACCATCGCAGCTGGCAATTCTGCTCGTCATCGGCGGCCTGCTCGCCCTTGCTGCAGAATGGTGGCTCTATTCCGGTGCTCGCGGCCGCAGGTTGGTAGGCTGACGCGCGTGGCACGACTAGACTTCGGTCTTCCCTTCATAACCCTACTCATCCTCGGCGCCGGACTGTTCACGCTTAACAGTGCCGCTCCTAGCGACGAGTTCATGCGTCAAGTAGCGTTCCTCGGCGCGGGAGCTGTCGCCATAGCTGCGCTCGTGTGGGCAGGCAAGGTACGTCTGTTGAGGCTCACGCCTTACGTCTACGGCGCAAGCCTCGCGCTCTTGGTCCTCACGTACTTCATGGGTACCGAGGTGAACGGTGCCAAGTCATGGCTCTACCTCGGACCGCTGCCAGGGTTCCAACCGTCCGAGCTGGCCAAGCTCGCCCTTATCCTCGTGCTGGCGCAGTCCCTCAACGAGCGACCGCTAAAGCGCATCGTCGACTACCTGCGCGTCGCCGCCCTGGCTCTTCCACCCATCGGCCTCGTCCTGATCGAGCCTGACCTCGGCAGCGCCCTCGTGCTCGTTGCCATAACTGCAGGCATCGTGCTGGTACGCGGCGTGCCGTGGCGGCACTTGGTCGTCATCGTTGCGCTCGTCGGGATTGCCGTGCCGACGTTGCTGCTTCCGAACCTCAAGCCACACCAGCTTGAGCGCCTCGTGTCGTTCGTCGACCCATACCGCGACCCACAAGGCACCGGTTACCAAGTCATCCAGTCAACCATCGCCGTAGGTTCAGGTGGCCTGCTAGGGAAGGGCTACAAGGCCGGAACGCAATCGCAGCTCGGTTTCATACCGTACCGGCAGACCGACTTCATCTTTCCGGTACTCGCAGAGGAAGGCGGGTTCGTTGCGTCGGTAGCGTTGCTGCTCCTCTACGGGCTCCTGTTCTGGCGGATGCTCGCAATGGCGGCAGAGTGCGCCTTCGAACGCGACCAGCTCCTCATTACGGGCGTGGTTGTCCTGATCGGGTTTCAGGTGCTCGTCAACATCGGAGTAACGCTAGGGGTGGCGCCCGTCACGGGCATAACGCTGCCGCTAGTCTCTTACGGCGGGACGAGCCTCGTCAGCACGCTCACCGCCTTGACGTTCGCATGGGTCGTTTACCGCGATCGGTTCGTCAACTGGTGACCGTCGCTCTCAGGGCAGGCAGGCGTATGGGGCCCGTCTGCG
>JBIQMD010000211.1:0-4310 GCA_044463725.1 Truepera radiovictrix | reverse complement strand
AGAGATCTCGTTCCCGGCATCGAGGCAGCCACGCCTGCCGAGTACGCCGAGGAGTTCCTCGACCTCAGCCTTGCGCTGCGGGTCGTAGACGACCTCGGCGAGGCGCTCGCGCACATCGCGCGCTACGGCACGCAGCACACCGAGGTCATCGTCACCCGCGACCTGGCTAGGGCCGAGCGGTTCCGCCGCGAGGTTGACGCTGCCGTCGTCGTCGTCAACGCCTCTTCGCGCTTCACCGATGGCTTCGAGTTCGGCTTCGGCGCTGAGATCGGCATCAGCACCCAGAAGCTGCATGCGCGTGGCCCTCTCGGGCTTGAGCAGCTCGTGACCTACAAGTACCTGGTAGACGGCGACGGCCAGACGCGCGCTTGAGAAGCACGTGCGCCTGAGAAGCACGTACGCCTGAGACGCGCACCTGAGTAGCGCGCACGCCACCGCCAAGATCTCCTAGGCAAGAGCCAAGTTGAACAGCGAGAAAACTCCGTCCAGGACGATAAGAACCGTTTGACCGGGGGCAACCAAACGGGGTAGAATGACTAGGTTTGCGGGCCGCACCCTGGCGGCTCCGTCAGCGTGTCCATCACAGTCTTCGTGGTTGGCGTGGCGGTGCTCCTAGTGGCCCAGGAGGTAAGTGAGTTGAGTCATAACGTGAACGGCAACGGCAACGGGTACACCGCCGAGAACATCAAGGTGCTGCGCGGCCTCGAGGGGGTGCGCAAGCGCCCAGCCATGTACGTGCAGGGCGGCACGGGAATCGACGGATACCACCAGCTGCTCACCGAGATAATCGATAACGCCATCGACGAGTGCTTGGCGGGCTTCGCCGACGTCGTCGAGGTCAACTTGAACGCAGACGGCTCCGCCTCGGTTTCCGACAACGGGCGCGGCATCCCAGTAGACACCATGGAGCGCGAAGGCCGCCCGGCCATCGAGGTCATCTTCACCGAGCTGCACGCGGGCGGCAAGTTCGACGCCGGTGCCTACAAGGTCTCAGGCGGCCTGCACGGCGTTGGTAGCTCCGTCGTCAACGCACTGTCCAACTGGTTCGTGGCGGAGGTAAGGCGCGACGGCAAGCTCTACCGCATCGGCTTCAAGGACGGCGTCGTCGTCGAGCCACTGCACGTCGTAGGCACCGCCCCGAAAGGTGAGTCAGGCAGTACCGTCACCTTCCACCCCGACCACAACGTCTTCAAGGACATCGAGGGCTTCGAGTACGCGCGCGTCCGCCGCCGCCTGCGTGAACTCTCGTACCTAACGGGCGGCGTCAAGATCATCCTCAACGACAAGCGCGCGGCCGCCCCCAAGTCGGAAACCTTCCATGAAGAGGGCGGGGTAGGGGCATACGCCGCCTTCCTAGCGCGTGACGGCACGGCGCTCTACGACAAGCCAGTCGTCATCAAGGGCACTGCCAGGGTCCCAACTGACGCTGGAACGCACGACGTCGAGGTCGAGGTCGGTCTGACGCACACGACCGGTTACGGCCAGACCGTCCTCACGTACGCCAACATGATCACCAACCGTGACGGCGGCACGCACCTAACGGGCTTCAAGAGCGCGTACACGCGCGTCCTGAACAACTACGCCAAGGCCAAGAACCTCGTCAAGAAAGGCGACACGCCACCAACGGGCGACGACTTCCTCGAGGGCATCGCCTGCGTCATCTCGGTGAAGCTCCCAGAGCCGCAGTTCGAGTCGCAGGCCAAGGTCAAGCTCCTCAACGCCGAAGCGCAAACGGCCGTCAACAGCGTCGTTTACGAGAAGCTAAGCGAGGCCCTCGAAGAGAACCCCAAGATCGGCCGCGCCATCATCGACAAGGCCGCTCAAGCAGCCCGCGCCCGCGAGGCGGCGCGCAAGGCGCGTGACCTCGTGCGCCGCGCCAACCCGCTCGACAACGACGACCTGCCGGGCAAGCTCGCCGACTGCCAGTCCTCTGACCCGTCCGCCAGCGAGGTCTACATCGTGGAAGGTGACTCGGCAGGCGGCACCGCCAAGCAGGGCCGTGAACGCCGCTTTCAGGCGATCCTCCCGCTGAGGGGCAAGATCCTCAACGTAGAGAAGGCCAACCTCGCCAAGATCCTCAAGAACGCCGAGATCAGGGCCATGATCGCCGCCATCGGCGCAGGGGTGGAGGGTACTGGCGACAACGCCCACTTCAACATCGAAGAAGTCCGCTACCACCGCATCATCATCATGACGGACGCCGACGTTGACGGCTCTCACATCCGCACGCTGCTCCTCACCTTCTTCTACCGCTACATGCGGCCACTCATCGACGCCGGTTACCTCTACATCGCCCAACCGCCCCTCTACGGCGTGCGCATCGGGCGCCAGCGCGAAATGCAGTACGTCTACGACGAAGGCGCACTGGCCGAACTGCAGCGCAAGAACCGCGACAAGAAGATGGAGTTGCAGCGCTTCAAGGGCTTGGGCGAGATGAACGCCGAACAGCTCTGGGAGACGACCATGAACCCAGAAACGCGCATCCTGAAGCGCGTCACGATCGACGATGTGCTCGAGGCCAGCGAGACCTTCGAGATCCTCATGGGCACGGAAGTCCCGCCGCGCCGCGAGTTCATCGAGGCCAACGCGCACCTAGCGCACCTCGACGTCTAACCAACACGACAACAAAGGTTAGGGCCCGCGCACTTCGTCTGCGCGGGCCCTAAAACTATGTGCGAGGGGCGGCGGTTATTGCAGCCCTGCCGCCACGCGTGCGTCGTGAACCTCGGTCATCGTCAACATCTTGGCCCGCGTTGCCGCCACGTCGTCAGCCGTGTACGGCGTGTAGTCGGCAGGCAGGTCGGCGTCGTTGCCCCACGCCTTCATGACGTAGTCGAGGATGGCCGCGATCTCGGCGTCCTGCAACTGCAGATGCGAAGGCATGACGCCGTTGTAGGTCATGTTCGCAACGCTGATGCTGCCCTGCATGCCGAAGACGACAGCGTCGAGCGGGAAGTCGCGGTCGGCCTTGTAGAGGTCAGGCGCATGCCCAGCGAGGGGCGGGAACGCCATCGGGATGCCCTGTCCAGTCGCCTGGTGGCACGCCGAGCAGGTGCTGACGAACAGCGCTTCGCCGTCTAGGGCCGCCGCCTCAGTGGCCGCGCCAGCATCTGGCGCGCCAGCAACTGGCGCGCCAGCAACTGGCGTACCAGATGCTGGCGCACCAGCGGCTGCAGGCGCACCAGCACCGGCGGCTGCTGCAGGAGAGCCGGCGGCCGCCGCCGTGGCGTCGAAGAAGCCGGGCTGCACGACGCCGCGCTGGGCCACGAGTTCCATGGCCTGGTTGATGTCGATGCGTGCCTTGCCGCCACCCAGGTCCTCGTAGCCGGTGATGCTGGCTACTGCCGAATCAAGTTGGTCTTGGAACACCGTGCCGTCGAGGACCTGGAAGCTGCCTTTCGGCTTCGAAGTGGCGAGGAAGAAGATCAAGGCAACAAGCGCTGCCATGCCGACGGTGCCGAGGAACACGGCCGCGCGCACTTGCTTCTCGCTGATCAAGTACCTACGGTTCTGGTCAGGCATGGTGATCGGCCACCACCTTCACGAGACGCGGGTCGTTCGCAGGCAGCACGTTGCGGGTGGTGAGCGCGCGAGCGTACGCGGCTACCCAAATGCCGCCGAGGCCTATGAGCGCTAGGAAGTCTAGAAGCGTGAACTGGAAGCCCTGGCGCGAGAAGGCGGGCACCACGAACCAGAAGTAGTTGAGGAACTGCACGACGAGCGCCCACACCGCTACTGCTGCCAGGGCGCGCCGCGTGCGCTTCACCCAGCGCGAGAAGAGGATCATGAAGGGCGCGAAGAAGCCGAAGAACAGGATGAATGTGCTCAAACCGATCCAAGTGGGGTCGAAGCGGATGACGTACCAGCTGGCCGTCTCGACGACGTTGTTGGACCACTGGATGATCAGCTGCGAGATCTGCGTGTAAGCCCAGAACATGGTCACGGCCATGAGCAAGTTGCCGAGGTCCTGGAGACGCTTGGGGGTGAGGAGCTTGTCGATGGTCGGGTTCTTGGCGGCCAGGTTCACCATCACGAGGATGACGAGCGCGAGGCCGGTGATCACTTGCGCGGACATGATGATGCCAGGGTAGATGCCGGAGAACCACGTCGGCGTTAGCGACATGGCCCAGTCGAACGAGGCGAAGGTCATCGTGAGGATGTAGATGACTACCCAGAGGCCGCTCAGGTTCTTCATGCGGTAACCGGTGCGCCCGGTGTTGCCGGACTGCTCGTCCTGGCGCTTGCTCAGATTGCGGTAGAGCATGGACCCGAGCGTGAAGATGCCGAAGATGACGACGGCCCTGATGATG
>JBIQMD010000210.1:0-4371 GCA_044463725.1 Truepera radiovictrix | reverse complement strand
GTCTGCGTAAGGCGCGGTGGGTAGGTTGACCTTGGCCCACAGGTCGACGAGCACGACGTCGCCCGGCGCGAGGGTAGCGTCGCGCACGCCGGGTAGCGGGTGGTAGTGAGGGTCTCCGCTGTGAGCGCCGAAGCTCACGTTAGGTGAGCTGCCCGGCGTGAGGCCGAGGTCGGCGAAGTGCGTCTCGATGAGGCGCTGCACCTCGCCCTCCGTTACGGCCAGGCCCATCTGCGCGCGCTGCGCGATGAAGCGGAAGGCAGCGTCCTTGGCGCCCATCACGCCTTCAGCGGCCGTGAGGTGCTGCTCGAGCTGCTCTGGCGTCCACACCTCGAGGATCTGCGCCAAGTCGCCTGACGACACGACCTCGACGCCGAAGGACCTCACCCACTCCACCGTGCCAGCATCGACGCGGCCGACGTACGGGTTGTCGCCGTTCGGGCTGTACTCCATAGCTATCCGCTCGCTCCCCTCGAGGAGGTCGGCGAGGAGGTGCTGCATGCTCTCGCGGCCGGAGTAGCTGACGAAGTCGATGTCGGCGTTCGGCTTGAGCGAGCCGACCTCGATGGCGTGCACGGCCAGCGTTGGCCGCCCGCTGGCTGGCACGAGCAGGAACACGCGGCGGCTCGCCGTGTTCCCCTCGAGTAACGGCCGCAAGATCGGCGCTGCTAGCGGGTTGCTGCTGCGGAAATCGTAGATCAACCAAGCGTCGAGGCCCTGCCTCTGCAACTCCTCTTGCACTACTGGTAGCCAGTTCATGCACGAATCATAGCGGTGGTGGCGCAACCTTGGTTGGCTCAGCACGTGTGCGACGGCTCCTGTCGACTGCTCACGGCGCGGCACCAACGCCAGGGCAGTACAATCCCACTGAGCCGTCGCGGGCGGACACCGCCGCCGCGACGCGCTAGGCTCACGCGCCAAGCGGTGCCCCCACGTAGGTTCTGCGCGAGCCACTCGGAGGATCTAATTGAGGCCCATCGATCGTCACGCCGTGCAGGCCGAGCTAGACAAGCGGCTCGGGCAAGAAGTCTTCCTGCACCTCGAGACCACCACTGGTTCGTACACGAAGCTCGGTCCCGAGAAGAAGAACCCCGTCATCGCGTTCGTGCGGAACGCACGAGTTAGTTATGCGCGTGGCACGGTCACTGGCTCCGGCCCGTACCGCGTTGGCTTGAAGCTGGACGAAGGTTGGGTGTACGCCGACGGCCTCACCGACTTCGACATCAACGAACGCGACGAGCTGCTACTAGCCGGCCTCGACTGCGAAGGACAGCTGACCATGGCGCTGCAGCTCTCAGTCACGCCGTTCAGGGAGGGCCCTGAAGATGCTCGCTGAGAACACGCCAACGGCCAGTCACGCGACCGACCACACGCAACCGTTCGACGCCACCAAAGAGCGCGCCGTGCTATCTGTTCTGCCGCACCCTGACGACGAGTCGTTCGCGACTGGCGGCACCCTGGCTCTGTGCGCCGAGGCTGGCGTGCGGACCATGTACCTGTGCGGAACGTACGGCGACATGGGTCGGCGAATGGGGCGCCCCGCCTTCACCAACCGCGAGGCGTTACGCGACGTGCGCACCATCGAACTGCGGGAAGCCTGCGCCGTCCTCGGTTGCGAACTGCGCTTCATGGGCCTGCGCGACAAGTGCATCGAGTTCGAGGACCCCGATCAAGTGGCCGCCAGAATCCGCGCGGCCATCGAGGAACTCGGTGCCTCGAGCGTCCTTCTCTACTACCCAGGCTACGGAGTGCACCCTGATCACGACGCGCTGGGTCACGCCACCGTGTTGGCCGTACGCAGCATGCCCGCCTCGGCCAGGCCCCGCTTGTTGGCCGCCGCAGTGGGCGACCCGGAAGCGCTACTCGCCGAACTTGGCGAACCGCAGCTGATGGCCGACATCCGGCCGGTCGTCGAGACGAAGCTGAACGCGTTGAGGGCGCACCGCTCGCAGACGGAAGTGATGTTCGCCAACTGGGATGAGAACGGCCCGGAAGATGCGCAAACGAGCAACTTCTCGGACCGTCTCACCCGCAGCGAGAACTACTACCTACTGGACCCGGACGCGCCAACCGCCTTCGAGTAACTTCAGCTCGGCCCCTTGTTCGGGTCGGGCATCGGAGCGCCTCCCTCGGCCGTAAGGCCGTCTTGGGGGGCGTTCTCGTTGTCGAGGTGGACTAGGGGCGCGCTGGCCGCTGGCGGCGCTGGCGGTGTTGCCTCCACCGGCTGCGTTGGCGCTACCGGGGCAACTGGGCCAGGCGCTGGCGGAGTCGGCGCGCTCTGCCCGCCAAGTATGCTTGGGCGCCCTCGTTGGAGCAGCATGTACAGGCCGCCGCCGATGAGTAATACCGGCACGAGCCACCCCGAGCGCCCACCGACCAAGCCGAGGAGGGCAAGCACGGCGAGTGCGGCCGCCGGGTAGATGGCCCACGGCTGCGGCTTGACCCGCAGGCGGGTTAGGGCGTAGAAGGTGGCCGCCATGCCGAGGAGGAAGAGCGTGTCCTGGACGCCCCCGAACGCCCGCGGCAACGCAGCAGAGATGGCAGTCGACCCCAACGCGCCGGCCACGATCACGGCCCACCACCGCTCCGGGTTCTGGCGCCACGCGAACGCGAACGCCAACCCGACGGCGGCCAAGAAGAGCGCGCCGCCACCGAAGCCCGCGAGCAAGCTAGCTAGTGCAAGGCCGGCGAGGGGCAACGCCGCAAGCCGCAGGACGTCATTACCTTTGCGCCGACCCTCCTGGTAGACGAAGTACGCCAAGCCAGCGAACAGCAGCGCACCCATGAAGCGCCCAACCAGGCCGGAGAACCCCATGCCCCCCAGCAGGACTAGCAGGCCAAGTGCCACGAGCACTGCTCCAGAGATCGTCTTGTTGTCGAAGTTGCGGTGTTGTTCCATCCTCGTGCCTCCGGTCGTGGCGCGCTCTACCCTCCGCGCCTCATGCTCCTAGGCTAGGCCCAGCGGGCTGGCCGGCGCCTCGGCAGTCGGGGGGCAGGCGGTCTCATCCGAAAGGGTGAGGCGCCGCGTGGTCGGCCCGGGTACCCTGAACGCGGAAGGTGACGAAATGCCCGCCCGCATCCGCGTATTGCTTGTTGACGACCACACCGTAGTGCGCCGCGGCCTACGCCTCGCATTCGACCTCGAGCCGGACCTTCACGTGATCGGCGAGGCAGCGAACGGCCAGGAAGCCGTGCAGCGCGTAGGCGAGTTGCTGCCCGACGTCGTCGTCATGGACCTCCTCATGCCAGTGATGAACGGCGTCGACGCCACGCGCGTCATCCGCCGCGAGTACCCGGACGTGGAGGTCGTTGCGCTTACGAGCGTCCTCGAGGACCGGCTCGTCATCGACGTCGTCGAGGCGGGCGCGGCCGGGTACATACTCAAGGAGACGCGCCCTGACGAACTCTTCGAGGCAGTGAGGGCCGCCGCGCGTGGCGAGGTGCGCCTCGACCCCCGCGCGCAGCAACGCCTCGTGCGCGAGGTACGAGGCGGCGGCGCCCCTCACGCGGTGCTAACTGAGCGCGAGCTAGAAGTCCTCAAGCTACTGGCAGGCGGCGCGACGAACAAGCGCATTGCCCAACAGCTCGAGGTCGCGGAGGCGACGGTCAAGAGCCACGTCTCCAACTTGCTTGCGAAGCTCGAACTCAAGAGCCGCACGCAGGCGGCGCTGTACGCCATGCGCGAGGGGCTGGTGGTGCGTGACCCCTGAAGCCGGGGCCGACACCGAGCTCGGCACTCCCCGCACGGCCTGGTACCACAGCCTCAGCAACCGCCTGACGCTGCTGCTCCTGGCCGTTGTTGCAGTGCTCGCGGTAGCCACCGGCATCTTGTTGTGGCGCGGGTTGGCGGCCGTTTCTGGCGCACCAGGCACAGACCTGGCCGGCGCGGCCGCGGCGGTAGCGGGCGGCGATCAGGCCACCGTAACGGCCGTGCTGCGCAGCACCCTCGTCAACCTCGCTGTCGTCGTTGCCATCACGCTCCTCGCGGCCGCCGCGTTCTCGCGTGCGCTGCTCGTCGACCCCATCTCGCGCCTCACGCACGCCAGCCGCGCGCTAGCTGCAGGCGACTTGGCTGCGCGCGTCGACCTAGCCGACCGCTCCGAACTCGGTGAGCTGGCCCGCTCGTTCGACGCCATGGCAGACAACCTGGCCGCCGCCCAGGGCGACTTGGAGGCGCGGGTAGCGGCACGCACGACCGAGCTGCGCGCCCTGCTCTCGCTGTCGAACACCGTCGCGTTGACGACCGACTTGCGGCCGCAGATAGACGCCGTGCTGCAGCAGCTAATCGCCGGTGGCCGCGTTGCGGCCGCCGAGATCATGGAGCTCGAGCCGACCGGCAAGCTCGTACGCTTGGCGCGCTTGGGCGAGCAGGGC
>JBIQMD010000209.1:0-4378 GCA_044463725.1 Truepera radiovictrix | reverse complement strand
GTTCGTGTTCAAACCCGCTGAGGAGATCGTTAGGGGCGCGCAGGCCATGCCCGCCGACGGGGCCCTTGACGGCATTGCCGTCGACCAGGTGATCGGCCTGCACCTCTCCAGCAACGACCCGCTCGGCACCGTGGCGGTGCGTGAGGGGCCGGCGATGGCCGCTACCGACTCGTTCAAGCTGGTGGTCAAGGGCCGCGGGGGCCACGCCGCTTACCCGCACGCCTGCATAGACCCGATCGTTGCCAGCTCGCAGCTCGTCATGGGGCTCCAGACGCTGGTGAGTAGGGAGACCGACCCCGTCGACCAGTCGGTCATTAGCATCACGAGCTTTCATGGCGGCACCGCTTACAACATCATCCCGGAAGAGGTTGAGCTGAAGGGCACGCTCCGCACCTTCGATGCCGACACGCGGGCAAGGTTGCGGACGCGCATCTTGGAGGTTGCGGAAGGCACGGCCAAGGTCATGCGCTGCACGCTGCAGTCTGAGTGGTTCGAGGGCACTCCGGCGGTCGTCAACGATGCATATTCCGTCGCACGGTTCCGAGAAGTGGCGGCGCGCGTCGTCGGCGAGGATGGCGTAACGCTACAGGCGCCGATCATGGGTGGCGACGACATGGCGTTGTGGTTGGCTCAGGCGCGCGGCTGCTACTTCTTCGTCGGTACCAACTCGGGCCCAGACACCGCGTGGGCGCACCACCACTCACGCTTTGACATCGATGAACGCGGCCTCGAGATCGCAGTCAACCTGTTGGCCTCCGGCGTGTCCGACCTGATGAGCGGCGACTGACGACCGGCCGCAGAAGGACGAAAAGGGGGCGCCTCGGCAGACGAGGCGCCCCCTTGCTTGTGCGGAGGGTTAGAACTTGGCGCGTAGGGCCGCCACGACCTGGCTGACGGCGGTGTTCGCTGCCTCTGCGAACAGCGGCCCGACGGTCGGGTCGTTGTACGCCACGGTGCCTGCGAGGGGCACGTTGTTGACGTTGATGTTGGGGCTGCTTGCTTCGCCGGAGCCCTTCATGGAAACGACGACCACGCCAGTGATGATGTCGGTGGCGCGCACGTCAACCTCGATCTGGGCCTTGGTTTGGCCGAGCGTCACGCCGAAGAGGCTGCCGCCAGGGCGCGCCACCGTGGCGCGGGTGACGGTGCCGGTCACGACGTAGCCAGCGCCTGCCGCCTTGGCGAGGTCGACTGGGTCGAGCGACTCCAGGCCCTGCTTCTCCATGATGGTGAGGAGCTCGCTGCGCTCGACGACCACGTAGCAGCCTGACTCCTTGAGCAAGGTGATGAGGCGCGCGGTGGCGGCGTCTTCGACGCCAACGACACTAACGCCGCCTTGGCTCGAGGTGTTCTGGAAGTCGACGACGGCGACGGTCGGGATGGGGTCCGACACGCAGGCCGTGGGTCCGGCTGCGACCTCGGTCGTTGGCGCACAGGCGCCGAGGGCCACTAGTGTCGTCAGGAGCAGGGCTAGTAGTGGTCTACGCTGCATACTTTGGTTCTCCTCTTCGCGACGGAGTTCGCCGCCAAAACCCTGGATTGAACAACTCAGACAGGCTAGCAGAACGACGTCAAAGCGCCATCAATTCCAGAAGCGCCGCGGAACCACTTGCGTGCACGCTACCCAGCTTCAGGGCGTCAGGCGCTGGGCGTCTCGTGGGAAAGCGCGGGCGAAGCGGATGTTGTGTATGCCCAATAGCAACGCCGTCAGCCGCTCCGCGCCGATCGCGAAGCCGCCATGCGGAGGCATGCCGTGCTTGAAGACCTCGATGTAGTCAGCGAACGCCGCCTCGTCCATGTTGCGCTTGCGCAACTCCTGCACGAGCACCTCAGGCCGGTGAACGCGCTGTCCTCCAGAGGTGATCTCGACCCCGCGGAAGATGAGGTCGAGGCCTCGCGTCAGGCCGTTGTCGAGCGGGTACGTATAGAACGGGCGCGCCGCCTGCGGGTAGTTCGTGACGAACACGAAGTCGGAGCCGTGCTCCTCCTTGGCCCAGCGGCCGATCAAGCGCTCGGCTTCCGGGTCGAGGTCCTTACCGCCCGAGGTGTGGCCGTAGCGTTCACTGACGAGTTCACGCGCGGCCAGCAGCGGTATGCGCGGGAACTTCACCGTGCGGTCCGGCATCTCTGCCCCCAACGTCGCCAATTCTGGGGCGCAGCGCTCCTCCACGCCCGCCAGCATGGACTTGAGGAGAGCCTCCTCCAAGTCCATCACTTCATCCTCGTTGGAGATGAAGCCGAACTCGACGTCGAGGGACAGGTACTCGGAGAGGTGACGGTGGGTGTGGCTCTTCTCGGCGCGGTAGACGGGCGCCGTCTCGTACACGCGCTCGAACACGCCGACCATGATCTGCTTGTAGAGCTGCGGTGATTGTGCGAGGTAGGCGCGGCGGCCGTAGTAGTCGACCTCGAAGAGGTTAGCGCCCCCCTCGGCCCCTGCCGAAACGAGCTTGGGCGTGAAGATCTCGGTGAAGTCATGCGCGTCGAGGTACGCACGGAAGCCTCGCACTAGCTCGGCCTCGACCTTGAGTACGGCGCGGGTCTTGGGGCTGCGTACCGTCACGTGGCGGTAGGCAAGCAGCGTCTCAGGGTTGGCGGTCCACTCTTCCTTGGCCAACTCGACTGGTGGCGCCTGCGTCGCCTCGCTGATGACCTCGAGGGCGGAGCCCTGCACCTCGAAGCCGCCTGGCGCCTTCTTGTGCGCCACTACCTTGCCGGCAACGCGGACGCTGCTCTCATGTAGCGGCAGGGCCGTGTCTTCGAAGACGACTTGCGCCACGCCGCTGCGGTCGCGGAGGAGCAAGAAACCGATGCCGCCGAGGTCGCGGCGGTTGAGAACCCAGCCCTGCAGCGTTACCTCTGCGCCGACGTGGTTGCCTAGGTCGCTTACCAGTACGCGCGCGGCTGGCTCTGACTCGTGCCCGCCCCCTGTGTTGCTCGCCATGGCCGTGCCTCCAGTTACCCGTTCAACAATCGCGAAAGCCCCCGAGGAAGCGTGGTCCTCGGGGGCTTCGATGACATTGAAGTACAGCGCTACGCCCCGAGCGGCCTCGCAATGGAATTATCGTCTCGGCGGGGTTGCGTAGCCATGGGCGGAAGTGTAACAACTGCCGTACTGAGCGTCAACTTTGGCAGTTCGCTTGGCAGCTGAGCCGCGCTCTCGGCGTCACCGTTCCTCAACCAGGCCCTCCGTTGCTAGGAGGATGCGCTCTAGGTGCTCCCTGTCCTTCGGACGGCCCAGCTGCTTCTTGAAGGTGACCACCGCGGCGAGAGTCGCGCACGGCACGCCAGCTACTACTTCGGCGTGGTCGATGAGTTCGTTGCCGTCGACGCCCAGCCAACCGTCGAAGAGCTCGACGTCGTCGCCGACTTCCACGACCTGGTCGATGTCGCCCTGCAGGAGCCTGGCGGCGCCATGCTCCACTAGCTCGAGCGCGCGGTTCCACGCGGCGCGGCGGCAGACGATGTCCAGGTCGCCTGCCTCCTCCAGGATGCCGCGCAGCACGAGCGAGGCGGTCGAGTGTACGGCGTAGTCGCCTGCCGGGAGCTGAAGCTCTGCGAGTCTCTCCTGGATCTGGGTAGCGTTCACGAGTGAGTTTACGCCGCTCGCTAGCATTACGATGCGCGTGTGAAGCAGTTGTCTAGTGACCAGACCGAGGCCGTCATCGCCATGGCGCTGGAGTTCGCTCGCCAGGGTGAGACCGCGCAGCTCATGGAGCTCGTGGCGCACGGCTTGCCGATCGACGTGGTCGACACCGAGGGGAACACGCCACTGATGCTGGCGGCGTACCGCGGCCAACTGGATACGGTGAAGGCGCTGCTCGCCAGAGGCGCCGACGTCGACTTGTGCAACGCTCGCGGTCAATCGCCGCTAGCCGGGGCCATCTTCAAGGGCGAGGACGAGATCGCGAAGGCGTTGCTTGCCGCTGGCGCCGACCCGGACGCTGGCACGCCGAGCGCCCGCGCAACGGCGGAACTTTTCGGCCGCAGCGCTCTCATGGAGTGAGAAAACGGCCAGGACGCCGAACTGCGCCCTGGCCGTGACCAGGCTTCGGCTAGTTACGACTAGCCCTCGTGCAGCGCCTTGATGGCCTGGCGCACGCCAGCGCCGTAGGCCGGGTCGGCCTGGGTGCAGTGGCCGATGTGGCGTTCGATGGTGGCGGCGGATGCGCCTGTGATGGCGCGCGCCGTGTTGTCGAATAACGCCTGCTGCTGCTCAGCGTTCATGAGCCTGAACAGGTCGCCCGGCTGCTCGTAGTAGTTGCTGTCGTCCGCGCGGTAGTCGTGGCGGCCGGCGGTGCCAGATAGCGCCAAGGCCGGCTCTGCGTACTGCGGCTGGGCCTCCCAGTTGCCGTAACTGTTGGGGGTGTAACCGGCG
>JBIQMD010000208.1:0-4383 GCA_044463725.1 Truepera radiovictrix | reverse complement strand
GGCACAGGGTCGCCGACGGCGGTCGCGCCTACCGTTACCTGTTGCTCGATGGCGGCGCCGCCGCGCAGGACTTGGTCCTCGCTGGCACGGCGTTGGGTTTGGCCGTCGGTTACGCAGCGGACTTCTACGACGATGAGCTAGCCAAGCTACTGCACGTCGACGGGCGCACAGAAGTGCCGCTCTGCCTCGTGACCATCGGGTCGTAGGCGCCTCGGTGCGCGGTTGCCGGCTTGGCTGACGCCTGAGGGGCGTTATGCTGCCACGTATTAGCTTCGCCCGGCTTAGTGAAGGCGCGGCGCAACTTGTGCACCACGAAGGTAGGCAGCGCATGACCGACGCAAGACCCTCCCAGATCACGAGCCGCTCGACGTCCGATTACCTCGCCGCGGCAGAAGAACACGCTAGCGGCCTGTGGCACCCGGAAGTAGTGTTCGTACGGGGCGAAGGGGCGCTGCTTTACGACGCGGACGGGCGGGAGTACCTCGACTGCATGGCCGGCATCGCGGTAGCAAGCGTCGGGCACGCGAACGCGCGGCTGGCGCAAGCCGTGGCGGAGCAGGCGAAGCGCCTGATCGTCTGCCCGCAGAACCTCGGCAACGACGTCCGCACCGACTTCATTACCAAGCTGTTCGAGTACGTGAAGGCGCCCCTCAACCGCGTATTCCTCGGCAACTCCGGGGCAGAAGCCAACGAAGCGGCGCTCAAGTGGGCGCGTGTTGCCACTGGTCGTAGGCGCTTCGTGGCGGCCCGCAACGGCTTCTCCGGCCGTACACTGGGAGTGCTGCCCCTCACCTGGGAACCCAAGTACCGCGAGCCGTTCGCGCCTTACGACACCGAAGTCGAGTTCGTGCCGTTCAATGACGTCGCAGCCCTCAAGGCCGCAGTGAACGACTCCACCGCCGCCGTGCTCCTCGAGCCGATCCAAGGCGAGAGCGGCATTCGACCGGCAACGGCCGAATACCTGCAGGCCGCGCGAGAACTAACGGCAGCCAACGGCGCCCTGCTAGTGCTTGACGAGATCCAAACGGGAGTCGGTCGCACCGGCACGTTCCTAGCCAGCGAAGCGTACGGCGTTACGGCCGACATGGTCACCCTTGCCAAGGGCCTGGCAGGCGGCGTGCCCATCAGCGCTCTGCTGATGACGGACGAGGTGGCCGCCGCCATGCCGAGAGGTGGCCACGGCACGACGTTCGGTGGGAACCCCCTCGCGGCCGCGGCAGGCCTTGCCGTCTTGCAGGAACTCGAAGCGCGCGAGCTGATGGCCAACGCCCGTCGCCTCGGCGAGCGCCTGATGGTCGGCCTGCGCGGCTGCGGGCCCCTCGTTGCAGAGGTTCGTGGGCGCGGCCTGATGATAGGTCTGCAACTCACCGTGCCAGCCGGTCCGGTGATCGCCGCGTTGCAGGTAGCCGGTGTCGTCACCATCGCGGGCGGCGGCGAAACCATCCGCTTCCTCCCGCCCCTCGTGATCACGGAAGCCCAGGTCGACGAGGTGGTCGAGCGCACGCGCCGCGTACTATCCCAGGCGTGAGGTTTCCTGTGACGACGCTCGCCGTTCGTTACTTATACTGACGGCGTGGGTCCCAGACTAGAGAGCATCGCGCTCGAGCTTCTCGAGTACAAGGTCGACGAGTACCGAGCTACCCGGAACGTGCGCGGTGGTCTGCACTCCTTGTGGGAACTCCTTGGTTTGCTCAACCGGGAGCGCGAACGTCTATCGAGTGCGGAGCGCACGCGCTTGGAAGATGCCGCTCAGGCCATGGCCGGCATGTCCGACTCGACGGCAAGCGCCGTGTTCGTGCCAAGCCTCGTCTCGCTGGTGCTCGAGGAAGATGGCGACGTCGAGCTGGCTGACGAAGTCGCCTCGAAGCCCCCGACGTTTCACGGTTCGACTCCGGAGGAACGCGACGAGCACGCCGTGCTGCAGCGCTTGGCGCGGCGCGTGTGGTGGGACGACCTTGAAGAGTACGTGCAGCGCGTGGCCGCCGGGTGGCGCGCAGAACGCGACCGCCTGACGGCGCGCCTCGTGTTCGCCACCTTACAGAACCTGCAGCGCAACGCCGATCGCAGTACCTTCGGTCAGGACGTGCCAGGCAAAGCGTTCCGCGTCATCGAAGTGATGCCGAACCTGCGCGACCCGCTGGTGTCGCTCTCCGACCTCGACGCCCTAGCCGAGATAGTCCGCGAGCTCATCAACGTGATAATGACGTCAGGCAAGGCGGGTAACCCTCTTCCTGCCTTCGAGCGCGGCGAGTCGGCTGCGTTCAGTTACGTGCGCAACGCTGCGCTGGTCGTAGCCAACGACCCATACGCCGGGCGGGTTTCGCCAGACGCGAGCAAATCGCTGACCTCGACGCAACTCCGCCTCGCGTTGCAGGAGTTGAGTAAGGAGCGGCTGCCTGAGGAAGAGCGGTCGGCTCAGCGCCGCGACCTCGAACGCCGCCTCGCTGAAGTGACGGCGCGCGAGCGCGCCGACCGCCAAGCTTTCCAGCGCGACACCGCCACCTACGTCGAGTTGGTCGAGTCGTTCTTCGGGCGTTTGGCCGGTTACTTGCCGACTACGGTAGGTGGCGAAGCAGGCGGCCCACACCTCGAGGGCGGCGTGCTCTTCGGCGCGAACCCCATCCTCAGGTGGGAGCGCGTGCCGCCTGAGGCGACGGCCGTTACGGTGCGCATGGTAGGTCCCGTGAGGCTCACGCTGGCCGGTCACGACCTTGCCATCGGGGGGGTCGGCAACTCCCGCACGCTCTACCTCGACGGTGAGCAGGTCGAGCTAGACGGCTCGCAGGTCATCCAACGCGACCGGGTGCGCATCGGCGCCTTCCGCGAGGGCGAGTACGTGCACGTGCGCATCCGCAACGACGCCAAGTCGCTCGGCTCGCGGCTGGCAGACGCCCTCGTCGTCAACGAGGTCTTGAGCAGCTCACAGCGCGATGAGCTTCTCGCCAGCTTCAAGGTCTTGGCCAACAACGTGCGCGGGGAAGCGGACGAGGTCGTCGCTCAGGCCGTTGCCCGCGCCAACGTGGTCGCCGCCCGCGCCCCGGAGAGACTCCATGCGCTCGAGGGCCTGTTGCGCGGTGCAGCGAAGGCGGCAGGCGTGATGCTCAGCGACCAGACCGTCGCCGAGGTAGTGACGCGCATGGCGCGCGTCGGCAGTGTTTCGCCTTCCGATGTTCCCGCGTTGATCACGTCGTCTGGTGCCACCGAGCACGTCGTCAAGACGGTCACTCAGGAGCCGATGACGTTCGACCTAGCGAACCTCAAGATCACCGTCAGGCAGTACAAGGGCAGAGACCGTACGGCCCAAGAGAGCCTGGTAGCCATGCTCCCCGGTCAGGTGCTCGGGTCGTTCACTGACTCGATGCTCGCCCCGCGGCCGAACGGCATGTTGATCTTCGCGCGCGGCGAGGAAGAGGTGGCGGTGTTGTTCGTGCCGCACGTCAGCGCGGCCGAGCCCGAAGAACCCCGCCCCTTCTGAGGTCAGTTAGTCTGGCGCGGTCCCCTGCGGCGGCGCGAACTCGTAGGCCTCCCGGATTAGCTTCAGGTCTGCGTCGTCGACCGTGCCGTTGCCGTCCAGGTCTGCGGCGAGGTTGATGCCGGTCTCGCCGAATGCCTGGCCGAAGATCACGAGATCGTAGAAGTCGACTGTGCCGCTGCGGTCGAGGTCCTCCGGTGAGTAAGTGCGCAGGTCGCGCAGGTTGGTCACGTCCCGAGGCGTCGGGGCAGCAGTAGCCGCGCTCACGGTCCATGCCATAACGCCCTCGCCGCCCTCCTGCAACCCTAGGAGCACGCCCAACTCATGCAGCAGGACGGCGGGCAGTAGGTCGCCAGCCATGGGTGACACCGCCACCCTGGTGCGGCCGTCGGTAACCAGCGTTAGCGAGGTGGCGTCTGGCCCCATCAAATCAGCGTCGCCATAACGGATCAGATTCGTGGCCGTTTCACTCACGGCGAAAGCGGCGGCGCCGGGAGCGGCCGTCTCCCAGGCGTTGGCAGCAGTTGCAGCGGCAGCGGAGAGGAGAAGCGGCCCGCCCTCGTCCGACACGCGGTAAGTGACGACCTTCGCTGGTGGCTGAGCGGCCGGCTGGGCCTCCAAGTTTGGTTGGGGCGCGCTCGGCTCGGCAGCTGGCTCCTCGACGGTTGGAGCCGCCGCTTGCTCCTCAGTGGCGGGCGCATCCGTTGCGGCCGGCTCCACTGCTTGCACGGCGGCGGCTGGCGTGTTGACGACGCCGCGCTGCAGCAGCGCCGTTAGGGCGGCCACCAGGTCGGCTTCACCCGGGCTACTCGCGCCGCGCACCAGGGCGCCTGCAGAGTCGATGTCTAGGTAACTGGAGTCGAGGGCGAGCGCCCCGCGGTCGCTCAGTTTCCACGCCCCCTGGGCCACGC
>JBIQMD010000207.1:0-4385 GCA_044463725.1 Truepera radiovictrix | reverse complement strand
GGCGAATCAGGGAACGTCACTAGGATCGGAGCAGCTGCCAGCAGCGGGTCGAGCAGGCGCTCTCGCAAAGAACACGCCAGAAGGGCAGAGCAACGGCACTCAAGCGTGAAGTAGCGCGGTATCGGCTCCCGAGGCCGGCACGCTACTTGAGCCTGGCCTCAACTACGCGGCCATCGACGAGCCGATGGTCCGGCCCAACCTCCGCCGTCGGTCACCCCGCTAGTAGTTCATCGGCTTGACCGTCTCTCGGACTATGTTGGCGCTGTTCCTCGCCGCCCTCATCCGCAACGTCACCGGCGGCTTCGGCGTTCTTGGCGCCACCGTCCCTTCCGCGTGGGGCTTCCCAATCGTCGACCTAGTGTGGGGTGGATCGGCATTGCTCACGCCGGGACGCTCATCTCGCCGATCCTGCTGCTCACGCGGCAAGAGTGGCGCAGCTCAATCAACCGGCTGGCCGAGACCATGACGTTGTTCGCGGTCGTTTGTGCTGGCCATCCCGATCCGGAGCGCCTTCTGACTGCAGCAGGTCATCACGAACAACTGCGCGAAACTGATGCTCGCGCTGGACCTCGTAGTCACTTAGAGGCGCGCAACGGAGTTCTTCGGCGCCTGGTACGGCGCGAGCCAGCCGAGCAGTTCGTTTCGACCGGTTGGGTCGTTGGGTCGAACGCGTACGCGTTCCGGCTGGCGCTCGCGGCGTTCGTCGGCATTCAGGAGTTATGGTTCCGCCGGGTGAGGCAGCCGTAGGTTGCCCTGTTCATTTTCTCGCTGGTCGTGCTCATCGGCATGTAGTTCGACAGCTTCATGATCATGATCGGGAGCCTGAGCCGCGACCACCTGCCGTCTTCATGGCACCCCCAATACTCGACCTTCTGGGACTACGCGCTCTTTGCAGGGTCATTCGGGCTGCTCCTTACGCCGTATCTCCTCTTCCTGCGCTTCGTACCACTAGTCAATTGGAGCGAGGTCAAAGCGCTGCTTCATGACAAGGGCATGGCCAGGTTTGTGCGCTCGGAAGCCAAGTAGTAGCTGGACGATCCCGGTTCGCGTGAGCGAGTTCACCTTTACCACCACAACTGAGTCGTCATCATGGCAGTGGGCGTGCTGAGGCCGCCCTGAGAGGTCGCCACGATGCAGAGTCCTAAGCTTCCTACCGCTGCCGCCATTCTCGCCACTCTCGTACTTCTAGGCGCATGTTCGGCGCCAACAGCTAACCTCGACGTCACTACGGCCAGCGCACCGCCAAGCGTGGCCGCTGAAGGTGAAGCGTACGCCGGCTTCAGGGTTGTCGCCGCAGGAGGCGTTGCGCCGTACACGTATAGCCTGCAAGGCACGTGGCCGGCTGGCATGACTGTGAACGCAGCTGGCGATGTCGCCGGCGTTCCCACCGAGTACGGCATCTTCACCGGCCTGTCAGTGATGGCGAAAGATAGCCGCGGCGCGACCGGAGAGTACTCACTTGAAGGGGACCTCAAGGTGCGGCCGTCCATTACCGTGGAAGCGGCACCGAACTGGTGGGTCAGCGCACCTGAGCTGCCATTATCCGAGTTCAGCGAAGTACGGGTGCAGCTCACCATGAAGAACATCTCGGGTACGGCGTTAACCTTCACTGGCGGAGCTGGCGGGGCCGATCCGAGGGATGGACTACAGGCTTGGTACACGCCAGATTCAGCGGTGCCCCTCGCGATGCGCATGGACACCTACCCCGAGGGCACGGTCGCAGTCGACGAGACAATTACGTGGGACGTAACCATGACGCTCGGCGCCGCCGTCGATGATTCAATGGGCTTTGCCATCCGGCCAGTGAGCGAGGCCCTGGGAACGATGGGACCGTCTAGCCTTGAGCTCGTCAGTGCTACCGTCACAGCAACTTACTGAAGAACGCGGACGTTCTTGACCCGCCAGCCTCCCGCCAGCCACGTGAGCCTTTGGCGGGAGGCCTTTTCATGGTGAGGCCGCCTGAGGTTTATCGGAGGTCGCAAGCAGCGGACTGTTGACTCACGCCGAGTGCGCCAAGATCGCGAATACCGGACGATGCGCTTGGTAATTCTGACTCCACGTATGCGATGTCGCGGTACGCCTTCCTGTCGCTGTAATCCGGGTTGATGCCAACCACGTAGATGGGCTGGATCAGTTGGTGGTCCCGGGGTCTGAACGAAGTTGCTTCGCCCTTGTACACGTCTATCACGGTGCCAAAGTCCTCGAGATAGGCGATCCCGTCTGCGGCGTTCACCGTACCTGTCGCTCGGGCAGCTTCTGTAAGGAGTTTGAGTGCAACGTATGCCGACCAGGCGGGTGGATCCATGGGTTGGCCGAAGTGGCCGAGGAAGCGCTGGCTCAAGCAAGCGGCCTCGCCTTGGGAGAGAGTTCCTTCCCAAAGGCTCAAGTGGCGCTCCGACCCAGCTACTGGGGACTCGAATGCCGAGGTGGCATAGAACAGGCGCGTCTGAGAGGCCCCCTCGGGGTATCCGATAATAGCGGAGTTCACGCCAGCTGCGAGGTCTTCGTTTGCCCGATTCAGGCGGGCAACTTGCTCGGGCTCGTCAGTCCGAACTAAGAAGACTTTCCTGGCGCCACTCGCAACAACGTCAAAGCACCATACTTACTGGCCCTAATGCCATGCTCTCGCCAGACTGCGACTGGGTATGTTGCACTATGTGATATCGGCGAAAGGCTCGGACGGCAAGGTGCTGCCCGCCCAGATCACGCCTGCCGGACCAACCTCAAGGGCAACGTCACCCTGAACACCGTCGACCCGGGCCTCGAGTTGAACGTCAGGCTACCCCCATGGCGCTGCTCGACGATCTCCTTGCTAAGGTAGAGGCCAAGGCCAGTGCCCTCGCCAACGCCCTTCGTGCTCATGAACGGCTCGAAGAGGCGAGTCGCAACGCTCGCGGGAATGCCTGGTCCATTGTCTTCGATCTCCACGCTGACCTGGCCATCGCCGCTCAAGGTCCTCAACGTGAGAACACCAGACCCTTTCATGGCACTAACGGCGTTGTCGATGAGGTTCGTCCATACCTGGTTCAGTTCGCTGACGTACGCCTCGATGGCCGGCAGGTCCGCCGCGTACTCCTTGACCACCGTCACCCCACCTTCCTTCAGGCGGTGCTTGAGGATGACGAGTGTAGTCTCGAGGCCAGCGCGCACGTCAACCGAGGCGATCGGCGCCTTGTCGAGGTGGGTATAGTCCTTCACCGCCGAAACCAACGCCGAGATGGCGTCACTACTGATGATGATGTCTCGCTGAATCACTAGGCAGGCGCCGTTGGCGGCCAGCCACCCCGCCGCCGCCAGGCGGTTGTCGGGGCCGAACGGGGCGAGGGCCTTGCTCACGGCGGCCGCAGTCCAACCGCTGTCCGCCAGCGCCGCTGCGGCCTCCCACGCGGCGGGCACGCCGAGCTGCGTCAGGTAGTCGGTGAGCTCATCCTCGGTGCTACCAGCACTGACCGCCACCTCGGCTGCGGCCAGAGTGGCCGAGGCCAACTTACTCAAGCCGTTCGCCGCGGCCAGTTCTTCCCCGCTCAACGCACGCCCGAAGAGCTCTATGCCTGCGCGCTCCCTCTCGTCCAGCACCTTGCCGATCTCCGCCGAACTGCGCCTAAGCGCCGCCGCCGGGTTGTTCAGCTCGTGAGCCAAGCCAGCAGCCATGGTGCCGAGGGCAGCGAGCTTCTCGCGCCGCGCCAACTGCCCGGCCAGGGCATGCTCGCGCTCGAGTGAGGTGCGGTAGATGGTCGTCGCTGCGTCGATAGAGCACGACAGCAGCGCAGCCAGAGCCTCACGATCGACCGCCAGCAGCGTCACTGGAGTGGCAGCGCGCACGGACGCCGTGCGGCGCCCACCACCAAGCAGCGCCATCTCCCCAACGACGTCGCCAGGGCCGCGGGTGGCAACGACCTCGTTGACCTGCCCCTCGGCAAGGCTCACTTCCAAGTTGCCCGAGAGGACGACGAACATCTCGTCGCCGGCCTCGCCCTCCCTCATCAACCAACTGCCGGCGGGCAACTCGACATTGCGGGCAAGGGTGACGAGACGCTGCAAGTCCGCCTCGCTGAGCGGCGACAGGAGCTCGACCTGCCTCAGGTAGGCAGTTGGTCCCGTTACGTTCGCGTTCTCTACACTCATGCGCCCTCTTCCCCGCCCCTGCTTCCGGGCAGTTCAGGTCTCTGCGAGATGACGGTGGATGAACATCACTGCCATGGCGCCCTCGCCAACTGCCGACGCGACGCGCTTCACCGACTGGTGACGCACGTCCCCGGCGGCGAACACGCCAGGCACGCTGCTCTCCAACCAGTAAGGCGGACGTTCGAGCGGCCAGCCCTCGGGCCGGTCGTCGCGGGCGCGAGCCAGACCCGCGCCCGTCAGCAAGTAGCCCTGTCGATCGG
>JBIQMD010000206.1:0-4388 GCA_044463725.1 Truepera radiovictrix | reverse complement strand
CTGCCGAACGACATCGGCTTGCTAACCGCCAAGCCCGTCATCTACGTGTGCAACGTGGCAGAGTCGGACGTGGTGAGCGGCAATGGTTACGTGAAGCTAGTGCAGGAGCACGCCAAGAGCGAGAACGCCGACGTCGTCGTCATCTCCGCGCGTATCGAGGAGGAGCTGGCGCAACTCGAACCTGAGGAAGCGCAGGCGTTCCTCGCAGACATGGGTCTGGACAAGCCGGGCCTCGAGCGCCTCATCCGCACCGGCTACCACACTCTCGGCCTCCTCACCTTCCTGACGGCTGGCGAGAAGGAAGTGCGCGCCTGGACCGTGAAGGCGGGCAGCAAGGCGCCGCAGGCGGCAGGCGAGATCCACTCCGACTTCGAGCGCGGCTTCATCCGCGCGGAGGTCGTTAGTTACGAGGACCTAATAGAGGCAGGCAGCATCGCCAACGCTCGCGCGAAGGGCAAACTGCGGGTGGAGGGCAAGGAGTACGTCGTCAAGGACGGCGACGTCATGAACTTCCTCTTCAACGTCTGACCTAGGGCGCCTGACCTGAGTCGAACGTGCGCCACGACCCCGCCGCCAGGCAGATGTGGGTCTATCCTCACAGTTGCGAAGCGAGCGCGGGCAACAGGTGAAAGCGCGCTCTGAGAGGCTAGAGCCCGTGAGCGGCAGTCCAGAAGCAGTCAGCCAGCAGGCGGCGGGGTCCAGGAACTACGCGGCAGGCGACGTCTTGCTGTTCCCTGGTCCAGCGAGCGAGCTCTACCAAGTCGTAACTGGCTTGGTGCGGCTCCACTCCGTCGATGATGCTGGCTTCGGCGCCACGCTGCGTTACGTCAAGCCGGGCGGGTACTTCGGCGAGGAGGCGATCACAGGCAAGCAGCGCCGCTACTTCGCCGAGGCCGTTACCGAGGCAAGTGCCATGCGCATCGACCCGCAGCGGCTGACACCTTCCGAGCTGCGCGCCTTCGCCGTCGACTTGGCGCTCGCCATCGACCGCATGAACCGCACCGTGTTGCGCTTGGCTAGCAAGCCGCTGAAGGCGCGCGTGGCGGCGGAGCTCCTCGAACTGGCAGACTCGGCGTTAGCCACACGCAACGCGGACGGGGTCGCCACCGTGCGCATGACGCACGACGAACTGGCTGCAGCGGTGGGCTCCGTGCGCGAGACCGTCACCAAGGTCATTGGCGAGCTAGTCCGCGCTGGAGCGCTGCGGGCTGGTTACGCCAAGCTCAGCATCCAGGACCCCGAGTTGCTGAACGAGATAGCTGGCTCTTGACGCCGCGCCCGCTTAGAACACCGGGCCGACGCGGAAGCTGAACACGCCCGTCGGGTGGCGTTCGCTGAACGCGTAATCGAGGCGGATGGCCGGCAGAATGAGACCGCCGAAGCCGAGGTTGACCTGCACCCCAAGGCCAGCACCTGCGAACACTGGCGTCGCGTACTCGGCGTACTCCGGCACCCCTGACGCCCAGCCGACGTCGACGAAGGCCAGACCGATCACCGTTTGGGTAGCCACCGTTGACAGTCCGAAGTCGTAGCGGTACTCGAACGAAGCCGTCGCATACGTCCGTGAGAGGTCGAAATCCTCCAGGGTGTAACCGCGGATCTGCGTAGCGACGTCGTTCGTGCGTCCAACCGTGAAGCGCTTGCTCTCCGGGTAGAGGCCGCCGAACTGGTGACCGACGTCCAACCGCACCGCGAAGACGTGGCTCTCGTCCTGGATCTCGGCTGGCATGAGGTCTGCGAGCTTCGCGTACGTGCGGACGCCGGCAGATACCTGCTCGTACATGTACCCAGCGCGGGTGCCTCCGACGAGGAAGTCGTTGCCGAACCCGATGCCGGCGGTGCCGTAGGCCGACATGCCGTCTGAAGGGAAGTTCGTGTCGCTGCGCGAGTCGTAGGTGACGCGAGCGCCCGTGAACGCGGACAGACCGCTCGTTGGCAGGTACGAAACGGCGAACGAGCTCGGCACGGAGCACTTCGTTGGGTTCTGGATGACGCCGCCCTCGATCTCGCAGTCGCCGATGGGTGGCTCGAGTTTGTAATCGTTGTATGCGCCGTTGGCGCTGACTAGTAGGTAAGTGTCCTGCGCGATGGGCCGGCCAACGCTGAAACCTAGGCCGCTCGAGCGCACCGTGTACTCGCCGACGCGCACGTAGTTCTCCGGCGTGTCGGTAAGACCCGGGTAGAGGACCGACGTTTGATTGGTGGCTGACAGCGGGTTGTTGTTGTTGACGACGCTGAAGAGCGAGAAGTTGATGGCGGTCGGCACTTCCTGGAAGTCAAGAGCGTCGACGTAAAGCCAGGGGATGGCGTAACTCAACCGCCCGCCGAGCATGATGCCGATGTCGGTGTTGACTACGTCGACCTCGGCGCTGACGGTGTGAGCGAGGCCGAGGAAGTTCTTCTCCGAGTACTCGATGCTGCCGGAGAAGCCGGTGTCTGTGGCGTACGTTGCCGCTGGCCTCAGCTCACCCGTCTGGCGCTTGGAGAGCGTGATGACTACCAGCGCCTCGTCTGGCGCGTCGACGGGCTCGAGGGCGTAGGTGATGACGTCGACCACGCCGAGGGAGGCGACTTCCCGGAGCCCCTCTACGAGTTGCTTGTCCGACACCACCGAGCCGACCTTGGGTAGGTAGCGCGTCACGACCGTGTCGCGCGTCGAGCTCGCGTTGCCCTCGTAACGGAGTTCGTAGCCTGCCGTCTTGAGCTCCGTCACGCGCTGCACGTAAGTGCCGTCGTCGTAAGAGAAGTCAGGGCGCGTCACGACGCGGTAACCGGCGGCCTGGTAGGCGCGGACGATGCTCTGGAAGTCTTCCTGCGCCAGCACGGAGGTGAACGTGTCACCAACCTCGAGCTTGAGGACCTCGTTGAGCTTCGCGGTGCTGAGTACGGTGTTGCCCTCGATCACGATGTGGTCGACCGTGCCAGCCGTCTCGGGTGCACCGAGTCGGAAGGTGACGCGAACCCCGCCAGTCGGCGACACGGCCGCTTGCAGCTGGACGTCGGACGAGCGGCCGCGCGCCAAGCGCTTCACCTCGGTCAGAAGCGTGTCGTAGTTGAAGAGGTCGCCCGGCTTGATCTTGAGTTCGGCTGGGTCGACACCCAACGCCGTCGTGTCGATGGACGCGATGCTCAACTCGAGGATGCCGACGCTGAGCACGCCGCCTTCGAGGTTGGTAGTGGCCGGGTCTACCCCGCTGCCGCGGTAACCGAGGTTCCAGTAGCGCGTGCTCACCGCCTGCACGGTCGCGGAGTAAAGCGCGGGATCGAACTCCCCCGCCTTCACGAGGCCCTGGAAGAGGCCATTCAGATCGCCGTTCGACAGAACGGTGTTGCCCTCGAACTCCACCTTGCTGATGGCGGCCGACTCGTCGACGGTATACGTGAGCCTGACCGGGACTTCTGAGGCGTTAGTGGCGAGGTCTGGGGCGGGCGTGAGCGTCAGGTCGACCTCGACGTCGAACGGGAAGCCAGCCTGGCGGTAGAGCTGGCGGATGGTGTCCTTCGCTTCCTCGGCGCGGGTGGTGTTGTAGACGCGCCCTGGCTCGAGCAGGTTGGTCACGCGCAGCGCCTCGAGCAGCGTCGCGGCAGGGATTGTCACTGCGCCATCGAACTCGATCTCGCCGACGCGCGGGTTCTCCTTGACTGCGATGACGAGGACTGGCCCGGCTGGTGATGACTCGTAGGTCAGCGTTACCGAGTCGAACGTCCCCAAGCTATAAACGCGGTTGCGTTCGGCTTCGAGGTCTATGGTCGCGGTGTCCGTGCCAACGCGTGACGTGATGATGGTGCGGACGATATCGGCGTAGGTGGTGGTGCCGGTCACGCGCACCTCTACGAGCCTGCCCTGCACGTTGCCCTGCCCGAAGGCGACTAGCGGCGCGAGGATCAGGAACATGACGATTGACAGGCGGCTGAACGACATGCGAGCAGTCTACCGGAGCGTTGGTGAGAGGACTAAGTGGGTAGCACGGTATACGCGGAACGGCGCGACAGCTCGGAAGCCCTGTCAGCGCGGTCGCGGTTATGATTCGACCATGACCGAAACCGGCAGTTCAGCCGCTCAGCGGCAGGCTCAAACGGCTCAACAGCTCGCTGCGGCGGTCGCTGCCGTCCGCAGCGCCACCGCTATCGTTCCGGAGCTAGCCATCGTGCTCGGCTCGGGCCTCGGGCCGCTAGCCGATGAGATCGAGGGCGCGACCTCCGTGCCGTACGCGGCCGTGCCCGGCATGCCAGTGGCCACCGCGCCAGGCCACGCTGGTCGCTTCGTGCTCGGCGAGCTGGGCGGCCGCAAGGTAGTGGCCATGCAGGGACGCGTTCACCCGTACGAGGGCTTCAGCGCTCAAGAGTGCTCGTTCCCCGTTGCCGTCATGCATGGGCTCGGCGCGCGC
>JBIQMD010000205.1:0-4398 GCA_044463725.1 Truepera radiovictrix | reverse complement strand
GGCCGCACCGAAGTCGTGATCATGCGACTAGTCGACGTCTTCATGGCCATCCCGAACTTCTTCCTCATCCTCGTCGTGGTGACCGCGTTCGGTAACCACCCCCTCACGGTCATCGTCACCGTCGGCATCGGCTTCTGGGCTCAGATGGCGCGCGTCGTGCACGCAGAGTTCGTGAAGGTGCGCGGTTACGAGTTCATCGAGGCCGCTCGCGCGATGGGCGCCACCCACTCCCGCACGATGCTCAAGCACGTCCTACCGCAGGTCGTGCCGCAGGCCATCGTCCTCGCCTCGCTTGGCGTTGGTTGGGCGATCCTAACGGAAGCGGGACTCTCTTACCTTGGGCTAGGCATCCAACCGCCGCTCGCGTCGTGGGGCAACATGCTCCAGAACGCGCAGTCCTACCTGTGGTTGAAGCCGGAGCTCGCCATCTACCCCGGCCTATTCATCGCCATCACCGTGCTGGCCTTCAACGTGCTGGGCAACGCCCTGCGCGACATGTTCGACCCACGTGCATAGCCGTGGGGCGCGCCCACGCGCGTAGCCGTGGGACACCCACGCGCGTAGCCGTGGGACGCACACACGCGCTCAGCCGTGGGACGCCCACGCGCTTCAGGGCGGGCCACAGTGCCTAAGCGCACCCTAAGAAGGGAGCAAGCATGCAAGACAAGCGTTACGACGGTTACAAGTCCTTCCAGTTCCTCGAGGCAGGCGTCGACTACAAGGAGTTCGAGCTGGCGCCAGTCCTCAACCGAGTCGCATCCAACAAGGTCGAGGTGACGGTTGAGCAAGAAGAGCGCGTCAAGCGGCTCTTCAGCGAGAAGTTGATGATCTCGCTGCACGACCACTGCTTCATTGCACCAAAGGACCTCAGCCAGTTCTTCGAGTTCCGCCGTTGGGGCCGCGACTTCACGGGCTACGAGGGCCTCGCAGTCAGCGGCTTGGACGCCGTGTTCGACAACCTGATGAACGGCACCGCCATGATCCACTCGCGTGGCGGTTGGAAGTGGGACGACGTCATCACCGACCTCGGCCTGCGCCTCTCCGACATCGCCCACCAAGACATGGTCGTGCTCTGCACCACGACGGAGCAGATCGTCCAAGCCAAGGCCGAGGGCAGGATCGCGTTCATCGTCAGCCTCGAGGGCGCGGCCATGATCGAGAACGAACTGGACCGCCTAGACGTCCTCTACGGCCTCGGCGTGCGCAGCATCGGCATCGCTTACAGCGAAGGCAACGCGCTGGGTAGCGGGCTCAAGGAGCCACGCGACGGCGGCCTGACGACATTCGGCCGCAAGGCCGTGCAACGCATGAACAAGCTCGGCCTCGCCATCGACATCAGCCACTCGGGCGACCAGACGTCGATGGACACCATCGAGGTGAGCAGCAAGCCTATCTTCATCACCCACGCGGGCGCCAGGGCGCTATGGAACTCGCGCCGGCTAAAGCCAGACGACGTGATCAAGGCGTGCGCGGCGAAAGGCGGCGTCATCGGCATCGAGGCGGCGCCGCACACGACCATCACGAGCAAGCATCCGCGCCACACCATCGAGTCGTTCATGGAGCACTTCGAGTACTGCGTCGATCTCGTCGGCATCGACCACGTTGCCTTCGGCCCAGACGTGCTGTTCGGCGACCACGTCGGCCTGCACGCCACCCTCACCGACGCCCTTAGCATCGGCGCGTCGCGCGGTGGTCTCGAGTACCCCAAGGTCGAGTTCGTAGACGGGCTCGAGAGCCCAGCCGAGGCGTTCCCCAACATCGTGCGCTGGCTCGTCAAGCACGGCTACAGCGACGATGACATCGGCAAGGCCGTCGGCGGGAACGTCATGCGCGTCCTGAAGGAAGTCTGGGCCAAGTGAGCGCGCCAGGCACCGGCAAGACCGAGGCGACGGCGACGACCTTCACCCTGGAGGTCAACGGCGCGACACTGGAGATCGACGACAGCGCACGCACCGACCCTCAGGCGCACGCCAAGCCGACCATCATCACGCTGCATGGCGCGCCTGGCATGGGCAGCAGGCGCAACGACTGGGACGTGTACTCCGCGTTCACCGACCGCTTCAGGGTCGTCAGTTACGACCAGCGCGGTTCCGGCGCCAGCTCAGACACCCCGCCGTACACCCACGCGCAGTTCGCAGCAGACACGGACGCCTTGCGCAAGGCGCTCGACCTCGGCGACAAGGTCGTGATCGCTGGCGGCTCGTACGGCGGCTACCTCGCCCAGGAGTACGCTCTGCGCTACTCCCAGCACGTGAGCGCCGTTGTCCTGCGCGACACGGCGGCGCACTCGGGGCACAAGGGTGAGGCCATGCGCATGGCCTTGGAGAGCCCTTACCCGATGGACGTGCCCGGCCTAGAGCGACTGTTCGCTGGTCGCACCACCTCAGACGCCGACTTCCGCGCCCTCATCACCATGATCATGCCGCTCTACACGACGACCTACGACGCCGAGCGCGACGCCAGGCAAGTCGCGGCAATGCAGCTCCACTACGCCACGCACAACTACGCGTTCGCTCACAACCAGACGACGTTCGACTTGCGCCCGCGACTAGGGGAGATAACCGCGCCAGTGCTGATCACGGTCGGGCGCCACGACTGGATCACCCCGTTGCCTGCCAGCGAGGAACTGCACGCGCTGCTGCCTGACTCCGAGCTCGTGATCTTCGAGAACAGCGGCCACGGCCCGCAGAACGAGGAACGCGAAGCGTGGCACATGGCCGTTAGGGAGTTCCTCGAGCGCAAGGTGCTTGCTTGAACGCCCCCGTCGGTGGTGGGGCGCTAAGCCCCATCACCCGCTCGGAACGAGCGACGCGGGCGAGGGCAGCATTCGACCGCCTCGGCGGCAACATTGACGCCCTCGTGCTCTTCGACGACCAGTACATCCAGTACTTCACCGGCTTCGTCTTCTCGCCAACCGAACGGCCGATAGCGCTCATCATCAGCCCGGACGGTGAGCGCACGCTGTTCGTACCGCGCCTCGAGCGCGAGCACGCGCAGGAGTTGGCCGACGTCGAAGGCGTAGCCGACTACCCGGAGTACCCAGGTGAGACCCACCCGCTCAGGCTCCTGCTCGAGGAGCTGGCCGCGCAAGGCATCGGGCGGCGTGGCCTCGGGGTCGACCACGACGGCTACCCGCCCGTCATGGGTTACGTGCCGCTGCCCCTAAGCGGACTCGCGACCGTGCCGGTAGTGGGCGTCACCGTGCAGCTCGACGCCCAGATGGCCATCAAGTCGGAGCATGAGGTGGCGCTCGTGCGTGAGAGCGCCCGTTGGGGCGCGTACGCGCACCGCCTGCTGCAAGACGGCACGAAGGTCGGGTTGCGCGAGGACGACGTCGTCGCCGCCGCCTGCGGTGCAGCCAGCCGCGCGCTAGCCACCGAACTTGGGCCCGACTACCGCCAGCGCAACAAGTGGATCCGCGGGGCGCTTGCCATCTACCGCGGCCAGATCGGCGCGGCCAGCGCGCTGCCTCACGCGCTCGCCAGCAACGCCGTCTTCCAGCGTGGCGACACGCTCGTGACCGGCGCCGGCGCGGACGTATGGGGTTACCTAAGCGAACTCGAGCGCACCATGTTCCTTGGCGAACCAAACCCGGAGCAACGGCATTTCTTCGGGCACATGCTGGCGCTGCAGGACATCTGCTTCGCGGCAATCAAGCCGGGCGCTAGCGCAGCCTCCGTCGACCTCGCCATGCGCGCTTACGTCGACGAGCACGGGCTCTGGGATCACTGGCGTCACCACGTTGGGCATGGGCTCGGCCAGCGCATCCACGAGAGCCCCTTCCTCGACCGCGGCTACGACGGCGTGCTCATGCCTGGCACCATCTTGAGCGTAGAACCCGGCCTCTACGTACCCGGTCTGGGGGGCTTCAGGCACTCGGATACCGTGCTCGTCACCGAGAGCGGCATCGAGTTTCTCACGAACTACCCCCGCGACCTACGGAGCCTCACCCTCGACGCCTGAGCCTGGTAGTGCCAGGCGGCCAGAGTGCTGGCAAGGCGGATATCCTGACGCTCATGAACCTGACGCCCTCCGACATCTACCCGAGTGGTGGTGGGAGGGCGCCTTTCCAACTGCTCGACGTGAGGGCGCCCGTCGAGGTTGCTGGCGGTGCCCTACCTGGCGCGGTGGCGCTACCACTACTTGACGACGAGGAGCGGCACCTAGTCGGCTTGCGTTACGCGGAAGGTGGGCGGGCCGCCGCCACCGCGCTCGGTCACCGACTCTTCGAACCGCACCGCCTCGGCAGGGTACGAGCGTGGCGCGCCGCGGTTGACGGCGACGCGCGGCCGACCGCGGTGGCGTGCTGGCGCGGCGGCGAGCGGAGCAGGCTCGTCGTCGAGTTCATCGACCGGCCGAACGTCAGGCAAGTGATTGGCGGCTACCGCGCTTTGCGTG
>JBIQMD010000204.1:0-4398 GCA_044463725.1 Truepera radiovictrix | reverse complement strand
CGAAGACGTAGTCCTGCGCCATGGCCCCGGTGATGAGGAGTGCGGCGAGTAAGGCGATCAGTTTGCGCATAAGTCTGATGTTCCCTCCATGAAATGCGGTGTGCCCTTGGGGCGCTTTGGCCGCTCGTCAACTCGAACCGAAGCCCTCACAGAGCGCTGCTGTAGCTCCAGCAGGATACCAGACGGCTTGTGGCCGTGACACAAGCATTTGAGGCGGACGTTAACTCACTCCTGAGACTCTGGGGCTCTCGGCGCGTAGGTGTGTTCGGCGATCGGCTAGAAGACGATGCGGCTCCAGTCGAGCTCTTCTAGGTTCTGGAACAAGTCGACGTGCTCGAGGAGCGTGCCAGCTGACTGGTTGCGGAACATGGCGCATTCGACGTGCTTGCCTTGGCGCTTGATGGCCTCGACGAGCTCGACGTAATCGCCGTCACCAGACACGAGCAGGGCAGTGTCGTACGCATCCTGGTACGCCAAAGAGAGCGCCTCGACGGCGATGGCGACGTCGATGCCCTTCTCGACCATGGCGCCATCGGGGCGGCGATGGAGCTTGCCGAAACGCACGGTGACGTACGGGATGCGCCTGAGCGAATCGAAGAAGCGCGCCTGGCCCTCCCGCAGTTCCTCGTCGTAGTCTTCAGTCAAGGGCGCGTTGTAGTAGTAGGTGCGGAACAGGGGCCGATCGCGCAGCAATTGCTGGATGAGCTCCGCGAGGTTGACGCGCGTGTTGCGCAGGTTCTCGCGCATACCGTTGTACAGGTTGCTGCCATCGACGAAGATGGCAACTCGCTCGCCTGGGATCACCCCGCGCGTGAGCTGCTGTTGGCGCCGCTGCCCAGCACCCTGCTCCTTCTGCTTGTTCGACCGGCCGCTGCCGTCTCGTCCGTTGCCGTCTCTTTCCATGAGTTCAGATACCGGACCTTCCTTGAGATATCTCGTGAGCGGCCGAGGCCGCGCCTTGTCTGACGCTGGCAAGTTTACCCGTAAGAAGGCGCCGCTCGCCCTATACTCCCCTGATGAGCGAGCACCTTGACCCACCTCGGCTCGAGAGCTTCGAGCTTGACCACGACCGCGTGCGGGCGCCTTACGTGCGCTTGGCGGCCAACTACACAGGCCCGAACGGTGACAAGGTAACGAAGTTCGACTTGCGGCTCGTACAGCCGAACCAGGCGGAGGTGCCGACCGCCGCGTTGCACACCATCGAGCACCTCTTCGCCGGTTACCTCCGCGCGGCCATGCCTGAGGTCGTGATCGTCGACGCCAGCCCTATGGGCTGTAGGACGGGCTTCTACCTCACGGTGCTCGGCGCGCCAGCCGAAGAGCGCGTGCGCGACGGCTTCGTTGCTGCCTTGCGCGCCGTAGCTGCCCACGAGGGTCCGGTGCCTGGCTGCACGCGCCAGACGTGCGGTAACTGGCGCGACCACTCGCTGCCGGGCGCCAAGGCGTGGGCCGCGAGCGTGCTCGAGCACGACGTCATCGTCCAGCCGACCGTCGTCATCGGCGCAGCCTGAAGCTTCCCGTCCGCTCAAGGCGCCGCTAGAGCTTCTAATCTGCCGTTCACGCGGCCATCAAGTCTCTCATGAGAACGCGTGCCATGATCTCGAGCATGGAGCGCAAACCACTGATCTTGATCGTCGAGGACGAGAAGGAGATCGCCAAGTTCATCGATCTCGAGCTGCAAGCTGAGAACTACGAGACCGTGGTCAGCTACGACGGGGTCACTGGCCTATCGAAGTTCCGTGAACTCAACCCTGACCTTGTCGTGCTCGACCTGATGCTGCCGGTGCTAGACGGCCTCGAGGTCGCACGCCGCATCCGCAAGACGAGCAACACCCCTATCATCATCCTGACCGCCAAAGACTCGGTAGACGACAAGGTAACGGGCCTCGACTCAGGGGCGGACGACTACCTCGTCAAGCCGTTCTCCATCGAGGAGCTGCTCGCACGCGTGCGCGCGCACCTGCGGCGCGTCAACCCGGCAGTCACTGGCGAGGTGCGCGTCGTCGACCTCGTCATGAACCTCGACGGTCGCGAGGTGTTTCGCGACGGCCGCCGCATCGACCTGTCCGCCAAGGAGTTCGAGCTGCTCGAACTCTTCGCCCGCAACCCAGGCAAGGTCTTCAACCGCTTCGAGATAGAGGAGAAGGTGTGGCCTGAGTACACGGGCGGCAGCAACGTCGTAGACGTCTACGTCGGCTACCTGCGGCGCAAGCTCGAGCAAGACGGCGAGCGGCGCCTCGTGCATACGGTGCGCGGAGTCGGCTACGTCCTGCGCGAGGAATGAACCCGGAGAGGCCGTAACACCGTGAGGCTGCGCCTTCAACTGACGCTGGTATTCGGTGCGTTCATCGCGGTCATCCTATCCGCGGTGGCGGTGTCTGTTTACGTACTGACCGAACGCTCACTGAACGTTGGGAATACAGACCAAGCCCAGCGAGCGTTGGCGGAGTTGACCTCCGGCACTTCGCCGATCGCGCAAGGAGTGCAGAAACTACCGAGCGACACCTACTACGAGATCTTGCTGCTCGGACTGGCTGGGCACATCCCCGAGATCCCCTCCGAGCTTAGGAACGGTTTCCCGTACGCGTACAACAGCACTCTCGTATCATCGATCTCTGACGCTTCTGCGCAGACGCTCCTTTCAAGTGGCGAGATGAGCAGCACCATCAACGTGCGAGGCGAGACCGTCCGCGTGTTCGGGCGCCTCGGCACGCTCAGCCTCTCGCAGAGCGGCCCGAGCGTTCAGGCGGCGTTCCTCGTCGGTATCCCCGCCTCTTTGCTCTCTCAGACTCTCGACCAGCTGGCGCAAGACCTGATAGCCACCGTACTCATCGCTTTCATCGTCTTCGCGCTCGGCGTGTGGCTCTTGTCAGAACGCGTGCTTGGCCCGCTCAAGAGTGTTACGGCGGCCGCCGCTCAAGTCTCGGTATCAGACCTCGCGCAGCGCGTGCCCGTGCCTAGCAACCGTGATGAGATCCGCGACCTTGGCGTGACCATCAATCACATGCTCGACCGCCTGCAGGAGTCGTTCGAGACGCAACGGCGCTTCACTGCCGACGCTAGTCACGAACTGAGGACCCCGGTGACGGCCATCGGCGGGCACGTCAGTTACCTGCTAAGGCGCACCAACCCGACCCCTGATCAACTCGACTCGCTCGAGGTCATCCGACGCGAGAGTGAGCGCATGGCGAAACTCGTAAACGACCTCCTCGAGTTAGCCCGCGCAGACGCCGGTTTCACGGTCCACCTCGAGCCGATGAACCTCATAGAGGTAGTCGACGCCGTCAAGCAGGAAGTGGCGCCCGTCGCCGGTTCGACGGTCATCGAGGTCCGCAGCACCACGCCGCTCGCAGAGGTCATGGGCGACTTCACGCGCCTCAAACAGGTGCTTCTCAACCTCGTACAGAACGCCATCAACGCTGGCGCGAAGAAGGTGACCATCGCGGTGCGGCCGGAGCGGACGCAGGTGTACTTGGAAGTCCTCGACGACGGGGCTGGCATCCCGGCGGAGGCGCTACCTCACCTGTTCGACCGTTTCTTCCGCGTCGACGGCGCGCGTTCAGGCCGCGGTAACGGCAGTGGACTGGGCCTCGCCATCGTCAGGTGGATCGTGCAGCAGCACGGCGGCACCGTGGCGGTGGAGTCGCGCCTGAGCGAGGGGTCCGTCTTCACCGTCACCCTACCTGCCCTCGACGTACGGAACACCCTGGACCTAGCCTCCAACGTGCGCGCCACGCTCGTCGACAACGTCATCTCACGGGTGAGGAACCAGCCGCCGCAGTAAGCCCGGCGTTCAAACGATGCTTACGCCCGTACCCGCAACGACGTGACCGATGTGGTGCAGCGCCGGGCGGGCGCCGCCAAGGTCGCCCACTCGGGCCGTTACCTCCGCCTCTGCGTCTGGCGCGACGATCAGCACGAAACCGACGCCCATGTTGAAGGCGGCGAACGCTTCGGCGTCAGCCAGCGCACCCGTTCGCACCAGCTCACCGAAGATGGCAGGCTCCGGCCAGCTACCGCGCTTGACCTCCGCCCCAAGCCCAGCCGGGAAGCTGCGCGGCAGGTTGCCTGGCAGGCCGCCGCCCGTGATGTGCGCCATGCCCTTGACGAGGCCGCTGCCCAACAGGGGTCGCACGGCAGGGAGGAAACTGACGTGTGGCGCCAAGAGTGCAGCGCCGATGGTACGCCCGAACTCGTCACCCGGAAGCGCTTCGGATAGGCGCTCGCCTACCAGGTGACGCGCCAGGCTGAAGCCGTTCGTCTGCAGCCCGCCCGACTCGATGGCGAGCAGGGCGTCTCCTGCCCTCACCGTCGAACCGTCGATCACGGCGGCGCGCTCGACGATGCCGACGATCGTGCCAGCCACATCGAGCTGTCCAGGCACGTACACGCCTGGCA
>JBIQMD010000203.1:0-4399 GCA_044463725.1 Truepera radiovictrix | reverse complement strand
AGACCTTGGCCTGACCGAAGTGGAGGTCGACGAACTCATTGCCGCAGGAGTAGTCGGTCAGCACTGAACCAGGCGGGGGCCACCGTAGTTTGCTAGTCCTTCTGTAGCAGCGCCTCGGCGACGCTGCCGCGCAGCAGACCGCTGTAAACGCCGTCGACAGCGAGGCGTTCACCTGCAACCTCCACCGTTGGGTATGCCGGGTTGTGCGGCCGCAGGGCGAACTGCCCGCCGCCTAGGCGATCGAGGTACTTGAGGGTCACCTCCTCCTCGTCTACGCGCACTGCGCAGATCTCGCCGCTGCGCTGAGGTTGGCGTTGCGCGAGGAGTACGACGTCTGCGTGCTGGATGAGGTCGGCCATGGAGTCGCCGTGCACGCGCAAGGCGAACGTCCTACCGACCAGGCCTGCCGCCGCTACTGCTGGCAGGTATGCCTCTGCGTGTGCGCTGGCAAGGGCGAGCGGCCCGGCAGGGATGTCTCCAAGCACCGGGATACCCGTTGCCTCTGCTGGCAGTTCGAGGAGCGGAGATCGGCCGCGGCCCCGGCTCTCGAACGTGATGTAGCCCTTGGTTGCGAGTGCCTCCAAGTGTTGGCGCAATGAAACGTAATGAACCCCGAGGTTGCGGGCGAGCTCCGCGAGGTCTGGCGTGGTGCCCGTGCGGCGTTGATGCTCGAGCAGGCGCTGGTAAACCCGAGCCTGGGCCGGGGGGAGGGGACGGTTGGAGGCGGCTTCACTCATGCTTACCTTAAATGTTAAGGTGGCGGCCAGTGCTTGTCAACGCTAGGTTGACGCAGGCCGCGTACCGCGTGTAGGACAAGGTTAAGTGCGTCGGGCACGCGTGCAGCCGCTATGGACTTTCTCACGAACGCCTGCTATAGTTTCTGTAGTTGCGCGTCTGCGCCTCACCCTTGGGTTCCATGGGCACCGGTTGTGGGTTAGCGCACTTGAAAGGACACATCATGCTCGACACATTCGAACAACTCGATACGCCGAGCGCCTGCCAGGCATCTGAGATCGTTCCTTCGGGCTTAGCGTTACCTACGCGTACTCTTGAACCCGGTCAGGTGCTGTACGAAGCCGACCGCGAGGCAAGCAGCCTCTACGTCGTCAATCAAGGCGTTCTCAAAGCGGTAGTGCCAACAAGCCTTGGGCGCGACCGCATCGCAGACCTCTACGGCCCAGGTGACGTCTTGGGTCTCTCCGCGCTAGACGGCGGTAACCACGCTGAAACGGTTGTTGCGGTGCACGACGCGTGCCTCACGCCCATCGACCCGCAGCAGGCCATGAACGACCGCGGCCTCCGCGATTACGTTCTGCGCAGCCTCGCAAGGCAGTTGCGGCGCAGCCGCGAAATGCTCGACGAGGCCGAAATGCCTGTCGGTGCCCGCGTCACGCGCGCGTTCCTGCGGTTGGCCAAGCAGTTCGGCCTACCGGCAGACGATCAGCAGGGCGGCGTCAAGCTGCCGTTGGCGCTCACTCACGAGGACCTCGCCGACCTCACCGGCTCGAGCCGCGTGACCATCACCCGCATCCTCGGTGAACTGCGCAACGACGGCGCGCTCTCCGGCACTCGCGGGGTGTACGTGGCTGACCTCGCAGGTCTGGAGCGCGCGACCGACCACTACGTGATGCAAGTTCTCTAACGGAGAACGCCCCCACCGCCCCTCGTTGCCCAACAACTACGTTACGTGTAGTGGGAGCCGCGAGGGGCGGTTTCATTGGGTTAGGCTTGATGCCTCATGTTGACCTTCACCGAAATCGCCAAAGAGCGCGTCCACCACTTCATCGAGGCGCAACGCAGCCAAGGCGTAGGGGCCCTGCGCATAGCAGGTAACCGTGCCGAACAGCGCCTCTGGCTCGTGAAGGGCGAAGACAAGCGCCCGGACGACCAAGTCATCAGCGTAGACGGGTTCGATGTTTACCTCGACCCGCTCAGCGCAGGCAACCTGGAAGGCGCCACCGTCGATTTCGTCGAGGGAGTCATGCAGTCCGGCTTCCGCGTCTACTACCCGAGCCCGACCTGGGACGACCCCGTCGCCCAGCGCGTACAAGAAGTGATCGACCGCCAGATCAACCCAGGCGTTGCAGGCCACGGCGGCAACGTCACCCTTGAAGGCGTAGAGAACGGCGTCGCCATCATCCGCTTCGGCGGAGGCTGCCACGGCTGCGGCGCGGCCGACCTCACCCTCAAGCAGGGCATCGACCGCATCCTCAAAGAGAACGTGCCGGAGGTCGTCGGCGTGCAAGACGCCACCGATCACGACACGGGCACGAACCCTTACTACGAGCGCGAAACGCAACGCGCAGAATCACCACTCACCTGACCGAAGAGTAACAGGCGAAGCGCCGTCTAGGACGGCGCTTCTTGTTGTCTGGCGAGGGTAGCCTGCAGGTGTGATAGCTTACCTGAGTGCGGTCGCCGGATGACATGCCGAGCGCCCGTTCCGTCCCCCTGTTAAGCGTTCGTGGTCTGACCAAGCGTTTCCCTGGCGTGACCGCGAACGAAGCCGTGAGCCTCGACCTCAACCCAGGCGAGGTACACGCCCTGTTGGGGGAGAACGGTGCCGGCAAGACCACTCTCATAAGCATGCTCTACGGGTTACTGCAGCCCGATGAGGGCGCCATATACCTGGATGGCCAAGCCACCCATGTTCGCGACCCGAAGCACGCCATGGACTTAGGCATCGGCCTCGTGGCGCAGCACTTCCACCTCGCCAAGCGCCACAGCGTCGCCGAGAACCTCGCGTTGGGGCTTGGCGGCACGCCGTTCTGGCGCCCGCTGCGGCACCTACGCGGGCGCGCGGCCGAGTATGCAGCACGCTACGGCCTCGAAGTGCGCATGGACGCGCTAGTCGGCGACCTCGCACCGGGGGAGCAGCAGCGCGTAGAGATCCTCAAGGCCCTGCTCCAAGGCGCTCGGCTCCTGATCCTCGACGAACCAACCAGCGTCCTGACGCCGCAAGAATCAGACGCCCTCTTTCAAGTCATCGACCGCATGCGCGAAGGCGGGCGCGGCATCCTCCTCATCAGCCACAAGCTCGAAGAGGTGCGCCGTGCGGCCGACCGCATCACCGTGCTGAGGGGCGGCAAGGTCGTAGGGCGGCGCGTCAGGGGAGAGGCGGACGCGGCCGAACTCGCGCGCCTCATGGTCGGCGCAGGAACGGCAACGCCGCAGAGGCTGGGGATCGCGCCCGTCGGTGACCCGCTACTGCGCGTAGAAGACGTGTGGCTGCGCGTCGCTCGCGGGTCCGCCTTACGCGGCGTCAGCCTCGAAGTACGACCTGGCGAGGTGCTGGGTGTAGCAGGGGTCGCTGGCAACGGACAGAGCGAGCTCGCGCAAGTCGTGACCGGCCTCGCGCGGCCAGACCGCGGCCGCGTGCTGCTTGGAGAAGTGAACCTCGGGCGCATGTCGCCGCGCGAGGCGCGCAGGCTAGGCGTCGCCTACATCCCTGAAGATCGCCGCACGGAAGGCGTCGTCGGCACCATGACCGTCACGGAGAACCTAGTCTTGCGCCAAGTGCGCGACCCTGAGTTCGCACGCGGACCGCTGATCGATTGGCGTAGGGCAGAGGCGTTCGCGGTGGAGGCAGTCAAGCGCTTCGACATCCGCACCCCGGCCCTCAGCACCCCGGCGCGCTCGTTGTCTGGTGGGAACGTCCAGAAGATCGTGCTTGCGCGTGAGCTAGCCGGCGAGCCGCGCCTGGTCGTGGCCGCCCACCCGACCTACGGCCTCGACGTCGGCAGCGCCGCCCATACGCACGAGCGCCTTCTAGCCCAACGGGAGCGCGGAGCGGCGGTACTCCTCATCAGCGAAGACCTCGAAGAGCTGTGCCTCCTCTCCGACCGCGTCGCCGTCATGTTCAACGGCCAGATCGTTGGCGTGCTAGACGCGCAGGAGGCCGGTAGCGCTACTGGCCGCGCACGCCTCGGGCTGTGGATGGCCGGGAGCGTGGAAGCGTGATGAGCCTCCGGTGGGTGAAGCGCAGCAACACGCCGCCGCTCCTGCCGCTGTTGGTCAGTGGAGGGTCGTTCCTCCTCGCGCTTGGCGCGTCGCTGATCGCGTTCGCGGCGTACGGCCTCAACCCACTCGAGGCTGGCGCCACCGTCATCGAGCGCACCCTCGTTGGCACCCGCAACCTTGGCGAGGTGGTTAGGCGCACCATCCCGCTGCTGCTGGCCGGCGCCGGGCTCGTGCTGGCGCTGCGCGCTAGGTTCTGGAACATCGGCGCGGAGGGGCAGATCCTCGCCGGAGCCGTGGCCGCTAGCGGCGTTGCGCTCTTCGTGCCTGGCTTAGGCGCCTTCACGATTCCCGCCATCTACCTAGCTGGCTTCGTCGGTGCAGCGCTATACGGCCTCATCCCGGCGTTTCTCAAGGCGCGCCTTGGCGTGAACGAGATCAT